>JAGAAW010000139.1 GCA_017615055.1 Fibrobacter sp. | reverse complement strand
CTGAACATGATGTTCAGCAGTAAGGCTCGCCCCTACCACCCGGATCCGATCATGGAACGTGCGCTCAACACGCTCCTGATTGTGCATGCCGACCACGAGCAGAACTGCTCCACGTCGACCGTGCGTATGGTGGGCAGTTCTCAGGCGAACCTCTACGCAAGTATCTGTGCCGGCATCTGCGCCCTCTGGGGCCCGCTCCATGGCGGTGCAAACCAGGCCGTGCTCGAAACGCTGCTCCGCATCCAGCAGAGCGGCATGACCATCGAGCAGGTGATGGAGAAGGCAAAGGACAAGAACGACCCGTTCCGCCTTTCCGGATTCGGCCACCGCGTGTACAAGAGTTATGACCCGCGCGCCAAGGTGCTCAAGAAACTCATGTACCAGGTGTTCGAGCGCGAACATGTGCACGACCCGCTCCTGGACATCGCCATCAAGCTCGAAGAAGCCGCCCTGAAGGACGACTACTTTATCGCACGCAAGCTCTACCCGAACGTGGACTTCTACTCGGGCATCCTCTACCGCGCGATGGGCATCCCGACGAACATGCTTACCGTGATGTTCGCCATCGGTCGTTTGCCCGGCTGGATCGCCCACTGGAAAGAGATGCACGACGACCCGAATTCCAAGATCAACCGCCCGCGCCAGATTTACACCGGACAGACGGAACGCCCCTGGATCGATAGGGATAAGCGATAAACGAATTGTCACCCCGGCCACTGAGCCGGGGTCTTTTTTTAAACGGTGGTTGGCAACCTAGTCCTTAAGGCAACGAACAGAGTACCCGATGTTCTTGTTGCTGTTCACGTCCACTTCGATGAAGTCGTAGGTGCTGAACAAGTGCATGTAGTACACGCGGAAGCTATCGCTCTCAGTGGCACTCCAGAAATTCGCGTGATTGCCAACATTGTCGAAATAGCCAATGTTGGCCCTGTTGCCAGCGGGCAATGCGGAAAAACCAAAAGCATCAGTACCGATGTCGTTATGATACCAGCCGCTCTGCGTCTTAAGATCCTTGCCTGCACGAGATGTACGACCGCCCACCGCTGTGAACAAGACTTCCCATTCGGCATAAGCCGGCAAGTGCCAGCCCGTGGGGCAGATGCCCTGAACCTTTGCGGGCATCCTGCAGGACTTGCCATAGCCGCAATCCTGCGGGTTTTCCGCATCGATTGCCAACTTCACCGAATCAATTGCCGCAGCCCAGGTGTAGAGTCGACCGACCACGTCGCAATTCTCGGGTTCATTATCGTAGCACCAGGACCATTCGTATTTTGCATCGCCAGCACCACCCTGACCAGGGTCAAAGTTCAGGTTTTCCGCCATCCACACCTGGTCACCAATCTTTACCGTCCTGTAGGTTTTGCCGTCGCGCTCGTCCATCATGGTGCCGTAATCAATTTCTGGATTCAAGTAAGTCTCCTTCGGCAAACTCCAGTCAAAACCATCCGAAGAACTCGACGTCGAGGATTTCACAGAGCTGCTACTGGACTCTTTTGTCGAGCTGGAACTCGACTGCGATGAAACACTAGACGAAGAGTCAACGGCGTCGCCATCCGGCCGAGAGACAAAGTCGCTGTCATCATCTCCACATGCGGCAAGGAGGTATGCCATAGTTCCTACAAGGGCAACGCCCTTCCAGGAGGGCAAACAAGAAAAATGCAGGTTCAAGGACATATGCACCCCCTTTGAATGTTTTTAACGCAATCTCCTGAGCCCTCTCGGCATCGGGATTTCTTCGCCGTCCTCGCCGAGCAGGTAGATGTTGTCGAGGCTTATATAGCCCTTGCCGCTATGGCGGGCACGGAACGCGAAGTTCTTGATCTTCGTCGGGTCGAGCTGCGGGATAGTCTTGCCCCAGCCTTCCTGCGCCATGTTCTCCCAGATAAGCGTGTCGCGCACCCAGCTACCGCGGGTGTTCTTCAGGCGCACCATGAACTCGTCGTAGTCTTCCACCTGGCTGCTCGCAATCTGCACTTCAAAGTAGCCATCGGGATTGTTGTGGTTTGTCGCATAGTCGAACACGATACCCACGGAGTTCTTGACTTCTTCGGGAATCACGTAGTAGGCGCCCGCAAAGTTCGGCCAACTCTGCGTAGGCGGCTGCTCAATAACAAAGTCGTGACGGATGAACCCACCATGCGGAGGAGCGCCGTTAAACACCTTCGCGTCGATGGCTGTCGCGTTGTCGCCATTCGCCACCGGGTACCAGTCCACCGCATCGATTCCATTGTCAAAGTTCTGCATTGCCATCGTGGTACGGTAGGCGCCACGCACGCGGAACGGAATATTCATCACGCTGAGTTTGCCACCAAGCCCCCATACTGTCACGCCAATCGTGCGGGGAGCATTGTACAAATCTTCAGGAATCGGGATCTTCACGTGGAAACTTTCGATGGAGGAGTTCCACTTGCCATCATCAGGCATGACCGTCGTATAGAACAGCCCGCGCTTGCCCCAATTGTCAACCGTCACGGCGCCATTCGTGAGCTGGCCATCCTGCTGCACCGCTGTCACGAACAGATCGATCGTGTCACCCGCAAGCAGCACCTTCTTCTCGAGAGCGGCGGCAATAATCTGCGGCTTAGCCGCACCTTCGCCACCAATGACGCGCGGGTTAATCTGCACCACGGCAAGCCCGAATGCAGGAATCGTAATGTCCTTGCTCTTGCTCGGGTTAATGCGGCGCCCGCTCGGGCCCATTTTGGGGTACGGGAACGAATTCTGCCACGTGCCCACCCACTTGAACTGCTCTTCGCCGAACACTTCCACCTGAGTGCGCACCAGGTCACCCTTGCCCACCTCGGCAGAACCGCCCGCAGCAATAACGCTCTCGCGGTCAATCTGCACCACCTGCGGAACTTCAGACAAGTTAACAAGCATCACGCGGGTAGAATCGCCCTTGCCAATCGCATACGCTTCTACATCGGGGCTCGTGCTCTTAACGGGCAATACCGCGTAACCGTCTTCGAGGAACCGCTTGAACGTCATGTAAAGGCCGTAGTATTCCGCCGTCGGTTCCAAAGACTTCCAGTAGTTCCAGGAGCCTTCCTTCAATAGCGCCGTCATGCTAATTGTGCCCCAGGTATCGTCCGGGCCCTTGAACAGATTGCCAAACGCATCCCACGGGAGCACCTGCAGGCGGTTGCCAAAACGCATCGCATGCTGGGCAAAGATGCTCGCCACCGCGGCAGCCTGCGGGTAGTCCATCAGCAGGCTAAAGCCCTGCACGCACGTGCTAAATTCAGAAAGGAACACACGGCGTTCGCCTTCGAGGTGGCGCTTCATCCAAACATCGAGCGTGTCCATGTTCGGGCCCACGTCAAGCATCGCCTTGAGCATCTCGGCGGGCTTCGGCTCGTTCGGGGTCCAGTACGGGTAATTGTGCAGGTCCACCACGTCGAGGTAGCGCTTGCCATCCTTCTTTTCCGCCTCGCCCACAATGCGCAGGAATTCTTCCATCCAGTACTTGCCATCCAGAATGCCGGCGCCCTTCAACTGCATCTTGTGCGTGCTCAGAAGCGGTCCATGCAAGATAATCGTAGAGTCAACCGCCTTCATCGCGCGGGCATATTCCAGGAATCGGGCAGCGTACTGCCTTGCCGAAATCGGGCCAGATTCCTCCCACTCGCCATCGAGTTCGTTACCGATTTCCCACTGCTTAATATTGTAGCCCTTCACCTTGTTCGCATAGCGCACCCAGGCAGCGGCTTCCTTCGAGGTTCCCGTTCCGGCATTCACACAGATGACCGCCTGCGCGTTCGGGAGCGTCTTGATGTATTCCATGAACGCTTCGAAATCCCACTTGATATCGGTCCAGTCCGTGCGGGCCTTATCGCCGTTGCGGGTAGACATCGCATAGAACTTGTAATTGTTGCCCTCGAGCAGGTCGCCCTCGCCGCTAAACAGTTTCATCTCGCGGATCTGCACGCCCTTGCTCGGCAAGTCGCTCGTCTTGAAGCGTATCGCCACATAGCGTGTACGGATCTGCTTGAACTTGTACTTGGTTGTCTCGGAATTCACGCGCACCACGGATTCCGTCTTCAGCTTGTTCACGAGCGCCTGGTGCACGCCCGGGTATTCCGCGTAGTCCTCAGTCCAGGAGGCAAACTCAAAAGCCTTCGGGCGCAGGGCACCCCAGTCAATCTGCAGGGAGTCGAGGTTCATCTTCTCGGGGAACTCGATTACAATCCAAGGCGGGTCGACAGGGTCCAAGATCTCGCCCCACCACATCGTCTCCATCTTGCCGTCGGCAAGGTGGCTCCTGCGAACAAAGCCGTAGTTGTCCTTGGTGGTTCCACGGTAAATCGTCTCGCCCAAGAACCCGCGCGCCCACTTGTTCTCGTCGGGGGTCCAGAGTCCCGTGCTGTCGTAACTGCCGATTCCATTCCAGTGGTAATCGTTCGAAAGGCTGCCATTCGGGAAGCGGAACAGCGTGTAGCCGCCGTCCACAAGCGCATTCGTCATGTCGTAGTAGCGGCTAGGCGGGTTCCAGATGGCAAGGTCAGCAGCCATCATGTTTTCTTTATTGATGACGATGCCAGGATGCAGGTCATCGACAATCACCACGTTCTGCGCGGCAAATGCAGTTTCAACACCAGCGAGTACAGAAAGAGCACCCGCAAACAAAGGGGAAATATTCATAGAAACCTCACCTTGTAAATATAATATAGGCGATTACCGGCCCTTGAACTGGTCGCCGAACTTGAGTTCCGTTTCCTTGGCACCGTTCAGGTTCACGAGGCGGCCAGGGTCAAACACCAGGTCCTTCGCCAAGCCTTCCTTGAGGGACTGCGCACGGTCCAGGAGTTCGGCGGCACAGCTGCTCGAAAGGAGCGTCTGGCGCACCTGCATCGCAACATCGTCCGCGCCGTCCATGCCAGAGGTTGCGCCCTCCGAACCCGAAACTGCGCCGTCTAAGCAGAACCCCTTGCAAAGCCTTGCCGCAAGCTGCTTCAGGCGGCCCTCGGCCCCCTTGTCGGTACTGCCGTCCTCAATCTTGAAGCCGTAGTAAAGCCTGAATACGTCGAGCGCCTCGCCCGCGGTTATTACCCGCTTCGGCTTGCCTTCCCAGGCGTCGGCAATCTGCCCGAAAATCCACGGATTGTGCATGGCGCCGCGCCCGATGGCCACACCGGACACGCCATAATTTTCAATCCGCTCGCGGGCGACCTCCACGCTGTTCACGTCGCCGTTCCCGATAACAGGAATCTTGGCCACTGCAGCGACCTTCCCTATCCAGTCCCAGTCGGCGAGGCCGTTATAGCCCTGCAACCGGGTGCGGCCGTGCACCGTAAGCATTTCAACGCCCTCGCCCTCGGCAATCGCCAGCGTTTCCAGCACGTTGATGCTCTCGCTATCCCAGCCGATACGGCACTTGAGCGTGAGGGGCATCTCCACCCCGCAACCATCCAGCGCGGCACGAACATCGTGCAATATCTCCTGCAGGCGCGGCAAATCCCGCAACAGGCCCGATCCGCTGCCCTTGCCCGCCACCTTCGGCGCCGGACACCCCGCATTCACCTCGATATAGTCGGGCTTGAGCGCCACCGCAATCTTCCGGGCGGCATCCGCCATCTTGTCGGGGAAACGCCCGAAAATCTGCACACCAAAGGGACGCTCCTCGGGGAAAAACCTGAGCTGCTTGTGGCCCTCCAGGTTGAACACCGCATCGCCGTCCGTAGGCACGAACTCCGACACCAGGAGCCCCATGCGGTTACCCGAAAGCACGCGGCACAGCCTGCGGAAGGGCGCGTCCGTCACCCCGTCCATCGGGGAGAGAATCGTGTTCGGGAACACCTCCAAACCGCGCAACCGGAACGAAGTCCGGGCGGGCTTTTCGGCATTTTTCAAACTTTCAACATTTTTCAACATATTAACAACAATTATCCACAAATTTTCCGCAATGAGAGCCCCAAAAAAATATTTAATTTTCAATCAGGCCTTCCGCTAACTCTATGTTAAACTTATATTTAAGGCATCAACTAATCTATCAACCAAGATTCTAGTCGTGTCCAACATAACAAAACAATCCCTGATCCAAGATATCGCCAAGTCCACCGGATTTGTGCGTAACGACATCAAGACAGTCATTGAGCAGTTCCTCGACCTCCTCGGCGAAAAGCTCATAGAAGGCAACACCATCGAGATCCGTGGTTTCGGCACTTTCGCCTGCAAGCCGCGCAAGGCTCGTCCGGCACGCAACCCCCGCACCGGCGAGACCGTCCAGATCGAAGAACGCATGGTCCCGACCTTCAAGTTCAGCAACGACATCAAGAACAAGATTAACAGCCTGGAAGGCATCGTTGCCGAAGCGGTTGAACCGGAAGTTGAGGAAGTCTCCGAGCAGTAATCGCTCCCGAGCAGAATTTCAAAAGCCGACGCTTTGCGCCGGTTTTATTTTTTGAACTACTCAACGTCAATACTTGGAAAAAGAAACAAGTGAGAGCAGGAGCCGAGCCCCCGTAGCGTACAGGACGTACGTGAGGGGGCGAGCGACGAACTATCACGAAGTTTATTTTTTCAAGACGCTTATAGCGAGGCAACCTCTTCGTCAGTCAGGAACCGCCAGCCCCCCTCTCCAAGACTCTCATCCAGCACAAGCGGACCGATGGAAATGCGTTCCAGCGTCTCCACGTGGTTCCCTACCGCAGCGAACATGCGGCGCACCTGATGGTAGAGCCCCTCGCCTATGGTAATCACCACCGAGCCCTCCTCGCGCACGATCTCGCGGGCACAGACGGGCCTGCGCTCGTCCTTGAGCATCACGCCCGCCAGGAGTTCCTTCTCCTGCGCGTCCGTAAACTCGCGGGCCAGCGTCACGCGGTAGCGCTTGAGGCAACCCTTCTTGGGGCTTTCCACCCTGTGGATAAAGTCGCCCTGGTTCGAAAACAGGATTATTCCCGAGGAATCGGCGTCCAGGCGGCCCGCCGACTGAATGCCCATCGCCGAAAAGCGGTCGGGCAAAAGTTCGTACACGGACCTGTGGTCGCGCGGGTGATGGCTGCACTCGAAATCCACCGGCTTGTGGAGCATCACGTACAACTTCTCCACCGTCGGGACCTCTTCCCCATTCACCGTGATATTTTCGGGGCGTTCCTTGAGTTCCATGAACGGGTCTTCCAGCACGTTGCCATCCAGTTCGACAAGCCCCATGCGCACGAGAGCACGCGCTTCCTTGCGGCTGCCAAAGCCTATGCTCGAAAGTAAACGGTCCAGGGTCAACGCAGGCATCAATCCTCCACGAAAAAGGCACGGACTTTCTGGCGAACAAACCCGAGTTCGGGCAGTTCGCCAGTCTTGAGCACGCGGGCGCGTCGGCGCCAGAAAATCAGGAACACGATACCCGCAAGCAGCGCCAGTTCAAGCAGGTAGAACAATACGCGACAAAGGTTCGTGCGGGCAAGGATATTCCCCTGCAAGCGCAGGTCCTTCTCGTTGCACCAGTCCATGCGCAGGTCCCAGTCCTTAAGGAACGGGAACCCCTTGATAATACCGTTGAGTGCCGCACCGTAACCCATGGTCTTGTAGTCGGCACGAATACCTTCCACAAAGCAGTTCTCGAACTTCATGTTGAACAGGCGGACAAGGTCTATCAGCAGGCGCTTCAAGTAGCGGAAACCGCGCTCGTCCAGGTCCGGAGTGAGCACGAGAGTCCAGAACTCAAAATCCGTAAGGTCGCGCTTTTCAGGCTTCTCTTCTTTCGCAGGCTTCGCGTCTTCTGCCTTCGGTGCAGTTACTGCCACTGGTTTCGGTGCATCTACCGGCGCGGGCATCTCGGCTACCGGAGCCGGCGCATTTTCAACCGGCGCGTTTTCAACCGGCGCAGTTTCCGTTTTTACAGGCTCCGCGGCCTTGGATTCAGTCTTTGCGGGCTCCGCAGCCTTCTTCTCCACAGGCTTCGCAGGTGCCGTCGCGACAAACTCCGGCACAGCGCTGTCTTCGTCGTGCAATTCACCCAAAGACTTGTCGCGCGATCCACCCGAAGATTTGTCAGCAAATTCATCATCGTCCAGCGACTCGTCTGAATCGTGGCCCTTCCCCTTGCGAAACTTTTCCCATGTGTAGAAGTTCTTCTTGTAGATGTAGAATTTCGCACCACCGCCATTCTCGTCCGCCCCGAAGTCTATCCGGAACCGGATCGGGAAAAACAGCACAACCAGCGCAATAGCGCAGGCGAAAATCAGCAAGCCAAAAAGAACACCGCCCATTACTTTTCGGCTTCGTCAGCCTTCTTGCTGATAATGTCGATGAGTTCGGCAAAACTCTTCGTCTTGAGGATCTGGCCGAACTGTTCCTTGTAGTTGCGTGCGGTCGAAAGGTCGTCGATTACCAGGTCCCACGCCTTCCAGTTGCCGTTCACGAGGCTCATCTTGTACTCGAGCACGGATTCCTTGCCCTTGTTCCACAGGTGAGCCACCACGCGGGCCTCGTCCGTGCCCTTCATCTTCGCGGGTTCGTAGATGGTGGAATCGGCGCGGTAGAGTTCTAGACGCTTCGCGCTGGAATTGCGGACCATGCGCTGGAACTCCGCGACAAACTTTTCCTGCGAGGCGGCGTCCTGCTTTTCCCAGTCGCCCTTCGCAAGCGACTTCTTCGCCAGGAGTGCAAAATCGAACGAGTCGTTCAACAGAGACTTCACGCGTTCCATCTCCTTCGCATTGCGGCTCGACTTCTTGAGCAGGGTCTGCAGTTCCGCATCCTTCTTCTTCACCGCAGCGACAGGGTCTTCGGCGGCAAACGCCATTACGGCAAACACCGTAAGCAGGGCAAACATCTTCCTAATCATACACTTCTCCTATTTGTTAAATTCCCCGCGGAATTCCCGCAGCGACATGCCCATCCGGGAAATCAGTTCCGCAAATTCCACGTTGTACTTGCACACGGCAAAGTAATAGTCCTCCTGCATCGTCACGTTCTGCGTGTATGCCGAAACCAGGTCGCCCGTCTTGGACTTGTCCAGGTCGTACTGCATGGCAGCACCCTTCAAAATCGCTTCCGATGCACGCAGGCTCTCCTTGAGCGCGTCCATCTTCTCCTTGGCGGCTTCCACCTGGTAATACTGTTCCACCGCCTGTGCCACAAGGCCCGAGGCGGCATAGTTCTCCTTGAGTTGGAGCCCGCGGTACTCCGTGCGCGCGGCACGGAAATCCGACCAGTTCTTCCAGAAGTTCAGGCGGTAGCGGAGCCCGACCCCGATAAGCCCAGAAAGCTTGTTCACCGCGTCTTCGGCGAAGGCGTTCTTCTGCATCACCTTGCGGTTACCGGCCCAGCTCTTCACATACTCGATTTCGCCCATAATAAAGAACTCGGGCGCAAGTTTCGCCTCGGCGAGGTCCATCTGGAACTTGCGGGCATCAAGCCCCGCGGCAAGTTGCTTGAGTTCCGGGTGGTAGCGCATCGTAAACTGCTCGACCTCTTCCAGGCTCGGCAGGCGTTCAGGGCGCTCCGTGAGGCAGGTATCCTCGGCGGTAAAAACGTCATCCTCATTAAGCCCGAGCGAGAACCTTATGGCTAATTGTACACGCTTCATGCCGAGGTTCGCCTCGGTGACGCCTTCCTTCACCGTATGGAGTTTCGCCTTCAGGTTAAGCAAGTCCATCTGCGAAACGTTCGGGTCGTCATCGTCGAGCGCCTCCTCAAGTTTTTCGTAGGCCTCATCCACACGCTTCTGCGCGTCGTTTGCAAGTTTCTGCATCTCACGGGCGAGCAGGTAGTTGTAGTAGTACGACTGCAGTTCCACATCCTTCTTGTGGATTTCCTGCTCGATAGCGAACGTTTTCTGCTTTAGGTCGGCCTCCAGTGCCTTCTTGCCCGTACGGTACTGCCCAAAGTTGAGCGGCTGGATGAACTTGCCCTCGACACCCCAGAACGGGCCCATCTTGGAAAAATCGTACACATCCACCGTATCGCCCCAGTTGTCCACGGATTCCTTCAAACCGGGGGCAGGGCCCACCATCATCGCGATATTGAGCGTCGGGAGAATCACCTCCGAGGTCAGTGCGTCAAGGCTATTCTTCTTCGCCTCGGTCGCGAACTTTGCCTCCACAAGGCGCGGGTCCTTCGCAAGCCCCTCTTCCACAAAATGCAGGCAGTCGTACCGGATTTCTCCGGCCAGGGCGAGCCCCACGCAAACCAGTGGAAAAAGGAACTTATAATTCATCAATGTAAATTTACAAAAATGCAGGCACACTTTCGATGCCCACCCGACGAAACTAAAAAAATATCGGATTAAAGGAACGAGTTCTTGGCGAGGTTCCTGTACTTCGCCAGCACCTTCTCGTAATACCCGGTAGGCAGCGGCTGGTTCAGTTCCAGCATGCGGTCTACGGCGGAATGCCCGATGTTGTAGGCGATAAGCGCCTCTTTCCAGTTGCCGTACTTGCCTATCAGGCGGATCAGGTAGGCAGTACCCACGGTCACGTTCACTTCGGGCTTCAGCAGGTCTTCCGTAGATTCAATGCGCATCCCGAAACGGGCCGCCATCTTCTGCGCCGTCTCGAGCTTAATCTGCATAAGCCCCAACGCACCGGAAAAGGCCCCCGACTGCAAGCGCCCGCGGGCGTTCGGGTTCCCGTGGCTCTCCTGCGCCACCACCGCCAAAATCATGAGCGGGTCAGTCGTATAGGAATGCGAAATCTGCCAAATCTGTTCCGTAAGTTCCCGGCGGGTATCCTCGATAAGGCGGCCTTTCGAAAGGTAGGCAAGCGCCTTGTCTATCTTCACGTACTCCATGGTCCAGCGGCCCCAGGTATCGAGCCTCTGCAAGTCGCTCCGCAGGCTCATCTCCTGCTTGCCCAGGTCCGCCATGTGGCGCTGCCTCACAAGCCAGATGTCGGCAAACACGAGTATCGTCAGGAAGGCGACCGCGAACAACGCGATCACGAGCGGGCCGGGAATCCGCACGTTACTTTTCACGGCGGGAATTCTCCAGGAATTCGAGATACGACACCCAGTCCTGAATTACACCGAACGACGTAAGCATCGTGGTGTCTTCAATAACGCCCAGCTTACGGAGCGGGCCAATGGAGGTTTCCAAGCGCTCGATTTCGTGCACGTAGCGGTCTTTCTGGCTCTGCAACGCTACAATCTGGGCCTGCTTATCGGCAATGTCGCGCCCCTGCGCAGCGATTATCAAGAACAAAGTAATTGCCCAGCCGACAATCAATAGCGAAAGCGCGATAGCCACGCTCGGGCTCAGGCGTATGCCCGTCTTGGAACCGTAATGCACGCCAATCTGCAGCAACTGCTTAGAAAGTCCGGAATCCTTGTAGGCCTCGCGGCTCTCGTATATCTCGAAGATATTCCTGTACTTCGCGAAGTATGCTTCCTGTTCCTCGTTCTTGAAAATGAGAATCAGCTTGGAATCCTTCGCCTGCAGCTTGTTCAAAAGTTCCAGGAACAAGTCAAGGTAGTCACCCACCTTGAAATGCGCGTGCTCCAGGTTCACAAAGATAAAGCAACCGGGGCCATCGGCAAGCATTTCTATCTTCTCGCGCACGGCGGCAAGCTGGTACGACCCGAGCGAACCGGAGAGCGTAATCTCCACATCGTCGCCATGGTCCTCGACCTGTATGTCAATCAAGTCCGCGCGCACGTGTTACCCCTTCGATACCGAAACAGTAATTTTGAAGTTCATCTCGTCGGCAACGGAAAGCGCCGTACGCCAGAACGGGTACACCCTCACGCCCTGGAACAACTCGGGCGCAGCCGAAGAAGAAGCACCGAAAATTGCCCCGATAAATACCGCAGCAGGCTTTACAAAGGACATCGTGACGGTACACTTCGTGCCATAATCGTGTATTTCCAGCTTGTTGGCTTCCGGATAAACTAACGGGTTCTTGCCGTCCCACTTCATATCGAAACCATCCACCACGATGCGCCCGCCGGTCTCGCCCATCAGGCCGAATTCGAATATGGAACCGAAGAAGCAACGGGAATCCATGTAGGTGGAATTGCCCAGCTGGTAATCCGCGACAATCTCAGAGGTAGACGGGTTCAGCGTGAACTTCTTGTCCACATGGAACACGCCGCGTTTTGTCCCCACGGCAAAACCCTGCTCTTCCAGGAGTTCAATCTCCGCTCCGGAATCAAGGCGTTTAATACGGTACTCGTACGGGTCGCGCAAAAGGTATTCACGCATCGAGAGCGCCTGCTCTATCTGCTGCGCGGTCATGTCCGCATTCGGCAAGAGGCAGTCCAAAAAGCCGAAGGTCGGTTCCGCATCGTCGCGCCAGGCGTTCAGCAGGTTCACCGCGGAATCCTTGTGGTAAAAGGAACGCAGCACGCCGCCCGCATGGTAATCGAGCAACAGCGACATGTCCGGGTTCTCGACCCATATCTGCTTGCGGCCCTGCAGCAGGTAGTCGCAAACCTCTATGCGGAGCCCGTTGAATTTCATCAGCGAATCGAGCGTGCTGGACGCAGACACCAAATAGCGGAAGCCCCACTCGCGCACCTTCAGGCTACGCATGCCCTCTTCGTTCGCGAGGTCGCGGAAGAACATCGGGGACATCGCCGGCAACAGCGCGTCACAGAATTCCGTGAAGTCCTTGCCCGCAAGCTTGTCGTGCCCGCGACGGTACAGGTTCAGGAATGATTTCTGGAACAAGTTAATCTCCGGCCTGCGCACAAGAGTCTCGCGGCATGTCATCGCGGAGGAAGGCAGTCCGAGTTTACGGCCTGCCGACATCAGGTAACTGAGCGAACCTTCCGGCGGCAACTGGTTCACCAGGTAACCCACAGGCCAGGTCTGCACGTCGTTTGTCTCTACAAAGTCAACAAGACGCTCGAAGAACGCCACAATCTCGCTTGCCTGCGCAGGCAGGTCGAGCACCACCACCGCGGACTTTCCGCCATGGCAGTACGATTCCGCAATCACCCTCCATCTCAGGTCGTCCTTCTCGATGGCTTCCGTCAGGCTATCTGCCACAGGGACAACGCGCATGAGCGTTCCGCGGTCTTCGACCGTAAACCAGCCCGATACAGGCGTAGAACGCCCGACCGTAGCCTGGATGGCGGCCTCGCTCACGAGCGCGTAGTCGAATCCTGACTTCTCGAGGACTGCGGTCATGCCCATTTCCCACACGAACGAGGAATTGAAGTAGCCCTGCGGCTCTATGTCAAAATACTTCTTGAGGATATCGCGATGCTGGTCCAGTTGCTGGGACTGCGTCTCTTCCGGGAATAGCGGAAGCATCGGGTCGTAGAAACCGCCCCCCAGGAATTCAAGGATACCCTCGCGTATGCCGTTCCTTATCTTGCCGAACGCAAGCGGCTTCGCCACCTTGCGCAACATCTTGAGTGTCGGGCCGTCCATGAACACGGAACACTTGACAAGCCCCGAATTCAGCAACACGTCAAGCCCGTCAAGCAAGTTGCGGGCAACCGCCTCGAGGTTCTCGTAGGCAGTCGCCGGTGAAAGTTGCAAGACAAAGGAAATTGTCGGCTTCATGTAGTGAAGAATAGAAATTTTAGTTGCGAGTTATGAATTACTGCAGTTAAAAACCGAGCTGCAATAGCAGGCCGCCACCGGGTTCCTGCAAGTTTATCGCCGGTGCAAGGCGGAGTTTCCAGGCCTTTTCGCGTTCCTCGTATTTCTGAACCCGCTCATCAGGCGACTTGAACAGCCAATAGATTGGAGCAATAATGTCCACAGACAGAAACGCAATCCCTGTTACCAGGAAAAGCACACCGGTGCCCCTTCCCAAAATCTTTGTAGCGGAATTGTCGTAATCAACGTAAAGCAGTCCAATACCCGCTGCAGTAGAAAGTCCACCAACCAAGAAACTATATAGCCACGTGCCAGTATGTCTTCTGGATTCTTCTTGTTTGCAGTCCGATGCCCATTGACCATAAACCTTCGAACTATCCTGCAAGGGCACCGCTCCATACACTCTTGCAAGCAGCGATTCGTTTGACTCGCTGGGATCTACCTTTTCATTTACCGCAAAATATTCCTCGCGACAACCGCGTGCAACCACGATGCAAGACTGTGCGCCCTCATCACAGCCAGAAATGCCATACTCCACCGCAATAGAATCCTCTACGAAAACAGTATCAGAAAGAACTGGAGATGGATCAAACGCAGCAAAACAGCATGCACTCCATACAAGCGCAAAGAGAATGGCACACCGAATTTTTGCAGGAGCAAGCAACATCACTAATAAAATAATAATTAGATGATTGTCGCGAACGGTATATAAAAAAAAGAGGGCCCTTCGAGGTTTACGGCAAGGGGCTGTGAGCCGCAAGCGACTCGTACTGACGGGTCGTGGTGCGACCTTTGACCAATTAGCGCTTCAGCGCTTACGTGGGCATGGCCACCTTTAGGTGGGAGCGAGCG
>JAGAAW010000138.1 GCA_017615055.1 Fibrobacter sp. | reverse complement strand
CGCGGTTCAGGTCCACAAGCACCCACTGCGTCTCGGATTCAAAGATGACCTTGCCGTCGGATACGCGTTCAAAGCGGCACTTGCGCAAGCTCGCCACGCGACCGTACGCCGCCACCCAGGTTGTCCCGCGGATTTCATCGCCCAAGAACGCCTGGTTCTTGTACTCGATGTGCTGCACGTGGATCATCCAACCGGCACCCACGCTTTTCATCAATTGCGTACCGCCCACGGAATCAGAATGGGCAATCGCGATATCCTGAATCCACTTGACCGACCACACGTTGTTGAAATGGTGGTTGTCGTCAATCATCTCGGGAGTCACCTTGAAATTCTGGCTGAATTCCATCGGCGATACGTTTTCTTCCATTGCAATAGCCATAAAAGCCTCAACTACAGATAAATTAAACTGCTACGGTTCCTCGTCGGAGTCCGTTTCGGGATCCGGGCTCACAACCGGCGTTGCATCCTTGATACAACGGACGGAGAGCGCAAAATTGTAGAAGAATAAGTTTTCGGTGGCCCCGGGATCATTGGCCATGCCAAACGCATAACCATAATTGAAGTCATTCTCGCTAAGCAAATCCGACGCCCACCATTCCGTCAATTCATTGATGTCTTTGTATGTCATCTTGTCATAGCCTATCCCATACCCGGCAGGCAATGCGGAGAATCCGAGTTTATTTCCTCCCCAGGAGAAATCCCTCAAGTCCCATATCGCTCCTCTAGTATTCTCCGTAATGGGCAGGGATTCCCATTCAGCCATGCTCGGCAAGTGCCAACCCTCGGGGCAAGCTGTGCGCGACGCCTTCAGTTTATAAAGACGACCATAGATTTCGCAGTATTTCGAGGAGTCGTTGTAACAGTAACTATCTTCCATTTCATAGTTCAGGTTCTCGCCAAGCCAGGTCTGTTCACCGATTTGAACCGTACGGTAGGTCTTTCCGTCGCGTTCATCCGTAAACGAACCATAAACGGAAGAATCTACTGCATGAAGGAGTTCCCAGCGGTAATCCAGACACCTGTAGAACTCTGTCGCGACACCATCTTGCGACACAAATACCGAATCGCCTTCCGTGACACCGGTGCAGCCCTTTTCCAGACGTTGCTCGATATAGCTAGCACTCCACAGGGAATCGGCCTTGCACACGTAGTAGCCGTAGATATTGCCCTTCACCAACTTGGCATCTTCGACACAGGGCAGGCCCTTCACGTTTTCTTCTACCGTGACAACCCTCCATCCGTCTTCATCGCAGATGCCGTAAGGATTGACGCCACCCTGGAATGCCACCGAATCCTTTATGTCGGCAGTACACTTGCCAAAGCGGTAAGTCATTTCTTCCTGGTAGGTCGACTCACGCCAAGAGCCTTTTTCACAAACCGCGTAGTTTCTCGGGTATCCGTAACCATACTCGCCGATTTCGCCCTCTTTTTCAGCAGTGCAGACGCCAACATTCGCCTCTATACCCGTAGCCTCGCGCCAACCATCCTTGTCACAGGCGGCATAAACCTGTGTCATGACTAAAGTCTCTTTGTCATAGAACATGAAATTGGCAACTTTACCATAATTACTTCCGGAACATTTACCCAGATGCGACTCGGCCTGGCCAACAAACTCTTCCTGCTCGTTAGCTTCCCTCCAGTGTTTCTTGTCGCAAGTCCAATATTCGGTACAAGCTTCACGATTTCTGTAGCAAGTCGAATCATAATATGTTTTTATACGGCCCTGCAGCGAATCGGAACATGTGCCGAGAGAATCTTCACGTATAGTAGCGGTTCTCCATACGCCCTTATCGCAAACAGCATGACCGTACTCGTACTTTACCATTTCGCCATCACGTTTTTCGGTGCAATAGCCGTCGCCGCCCTTGAACACAGCGTAATCCACGCTGATGCAGCGGATCGAGAAGCCGTTCGACCCGTAACTGTTGGAATCCAGCACGATGTCGTCCGAATCGTACGACAGTTTGAGCCCTATGAAAGAGTATGGAGCCATGCGCCAGTTTTCAAATAGTTCCCTGTTCGATTTTGCCCAGAAGCGGGTTTCGTCATGGGTGTAGATTTGTTCTTCCCAGCGGCTCCCAGCAGGGAGTGCCGAAAAGCCGAACTTGTCTTCGCCGCTTGCCACGGCAGTCCTCGCCAGGCTGTACGGGGGTTCCACGACCGTGCCTTCTGCCATCCAGCCTTCCGTGGCTTTCAGGCTCTTGCCAACGCCCTCATCACCGTTATGGTCATCGACATACCAAAGCAAATCATCCCACTGCTCCAAAGTAGGCAGAGCCCATCCGGCAGGGCACAAGGTATCGTCAAGGACAATCCTGGAATCTTGATTTACCAGCGAATACGGATAAAGCCTCCCGTACTTGTCACAGTAGACACCATCTTCATCTTCGGGGCAAACGCTATACGCCGTCTTATAATTCAGGTTCTGCGCCATCCACAACTGGTCGCCGATAACGACCTGCCGGTACACCTGGCCATCGCGGGCATCGGTAAAGGTCGTACCCATATCCACCTCGTACTTCCCGAGGCTCGATGAAGATTCAACGGTGTCCGTCTCCACGAAGCAGTTCAGGGAATCTTCGCCAACGCTCGTACAGCGGATCTTGTCCAAGTCAATGTCTTCACTCGCCTTTTCGGTTTCCTTCCATTCGGAATCCTTACACACCAAATACTGCTGGGTGTCTTCGAGGTAAATGTAGGAGCCTTCCTGGTCCTCATCGCAACCCGAAAGGGAAACGTGGATAGAACTGGAAGAACCGGCTGTCTTTTCGCTGGAAGACGAAGTTGCGTTCCCCGTGCTAGAAGAGGAGGCTGCGCCCCCCGTGCTGGAGGAAGACTTCGATGTGTCCGTGCCAGAGGAAACCTTGCCATCGTCTACCGGCACGAGCTTTCCGTCGACGCACACGTAGTAGGTTTGCGTCTTTTTCAGGAACACGCGGGCCGACTGCAAGTCCTCAGAGCATTCGTCCCCCTCCTTGGGGGTGTCATTGGCGCCAGTTTCCTTGCCGGAATCGCTGCTGGAATCGTCACCGCAGGCAACAAACACGCAGGAGCACGCTGCAAACATCAGCAGGCTCACCGCAAAAGAGAATTTTCCCAGAGTTTTCATATAGAATCCCCCAAACACAAACTTCTTGTTTGTTATCAAATCTAGAAATGTACCGTTTTTTTGTTTACGCCTAAAAGTTTATATTATATTTACAACGTTAAAAAGTGCCTCCGAAGGATTTTCGCAGGCATCAAAAGGAGTTTTGAATGGATTGGAATGAATTTACCAGCCTTACCGGCGAAGACATGATGGACATTTGGGAGTTCCGGACAAAGGATCCGTTCTCAATTTTGGGCATCCATCCGCTCGAGACCGACAAGGGCATCAAGACCTCCATCCGCGTTTACCAGCCGCAGGCATCTTACATCCGCGGCGAAAGCTGCGACGGCGAAGTGGAATTCGACTTCATGAAGCTCGGCGATACCGGGTTCTTCGAGGCAATCCTCGACATGGAATACGAGCCGTTCTTCTACAACCTGATTATCAAGCAGGCAGACGGCATCGAATACACGCTCACCGACCCGTACGCATTCCTGCCAGTGCTCTCCGAATTTGACCGCCACCTGATTTCTGCAGGCACGCACTACGAGCTTTACCGCAAGCTGGGCGCAAACCTCGTGGAACACCAGGGGTTCAAGGGCGTTCACTTTGCCGTATGGGCCCCGAACGCACGCGCGGTCGCTGTGGTTGGCAACTTCAATAGCTGGGACGGCCGCCGCCACCAGATGCGCATGCTCGGCTCTACCGGAATCTGGGAAATCTTTATCCCGAACCTGGGCGAAGGCGAACTCTACCGCTTCGAAATCCACGGTGCAGACGGCAACCTGCACGTGAAGGTGGACCCGCTCGCAAAACTCGCCGAAGTGCGCCCCGCCACCGCCTCCATCACGACCCACCTCGACGGTTACGAATGGGGCGACGACCTTTACATGAAGACGCACTGGGCCACCAAGGTCTTTGGCAGCCCGATGAACATCTACGAGGTACACGCCGGTTCCTGGAGGCGCGACCCCGCGAACCCGGACCGTTTCCTCAACTGGGACGAACTTTCCGAACGCCTTATCCCCTACCTGAAGGAGATGGGCTACACCCACGTGGAATTCCTGCCGCTCGCGGAACACCCGCTCGACGAATCCTGGGGCTACCAGGTGACCGGGTACTACTCCCCCACGAGCCGTTACGGCACGCCCGACCAGTTCAGGCACTTTGTGGACCTTTGCCACCAGAACGAAATCGGCGTGATTCTCGACTGGGTGCCGGCACACTTCCCCAAAGACGCTCACGCACTGGGCCGCTTCGACGGCACCGCCTGCTACGAGCACGCCGACCCGCGCCAGGGCGAACACCCGCACTGGGGCACCTACATCTTTAACCTGGGCCGCAACGAAGTCAAGAACTTCCTCATTGCGAACGCAATGTACTGGCTCAAAGAATTCCACTGCGACGGCCTGCGCGTCGACGCCGTGGCCTCCATGCTCTACCTTGACTACGGCAAGGGCCCGGGTGAATGGGTCCCGAACAAGGACGGCGGCAACATCAACTACGACACGCTGGAATTCCTGAAGCACCTGAACAGCATCATGGGCCGCCTCACGCCGCATGCGATCTTGATTGCCGAAGAATCCACCAGCTTCCCGAGCATCACTCGCCCGCCTGAACAGGGCGGTCTCGGCTTCCACTACAAGTGGAACATGGGCTGGATGAACGACACTCT
>JAGAAW010000137.1 GCA_017615055.1 Fibrobacter sp. | reverse complement strand
GCCGTCACAGTCCCCTTCATCCACCTCGACACATTCCTCCGGCTCCGCCGCGTGGCTGCCGATATCCATCGTAATCGTGTCCGCTCCGCAGACGATTGTCACCGAGACGTCCGTCTGGTTCGCGATAGAGCAGCCTACGCCATTGGTACCGTTCGTGCCATCATCACCCTTGTCACCCTTTGCGCCATCATCGCCCTTATCGCCTTTTGCACCGTCGTCACCCTTGTCGCCTTTTGCGCCAGGTGCACCGTCATCGCCCTTGTCACCCTTCTGACCATCTGCCCCCTTCTCGCCTTTCGCACCGTTCAGCACCACGCCGATGCTGTCGCCGTTACAGACAATCTTGAGACCAGAGCCATCCTTGAGTTCCGCGGTCGCGCAACTGAATTCCGGCACAGCAGTCGAACCTTCATTCGACTTTGTCACCAGCCATTCACCATCAACGCAGACGCGAATGGAGACGTCTTCCGTTACCAGGACCTGTTCGCCCTTCTTGTCGGAACGACATTCCGGAAGGTCGCCCACAGTGGCCACAACATCTACACCCGTCTGGTATATCTGGGTGTTTTCCTCACCGCACGCCGCGAGGAGGAGTGCAGCAGGGATTGCAAGTCGGGTCAAGGGCTTCATGGTGGCCTCCTATGGGCTTTGGATGTTACATGGGTTAGGGTTCCGGCAACTTTATGCAACGAACAGCGGCGCCAGAACGCTTGGCGGCATCCACATAGTCGTATGCATTCTTATCGCTTACCATCAACAGTGTCGCCTCATTGGCGTTATTTTCGGAAATCCACATATCAAATGAGGTTCCCGCGTCAGAGTATTTTCCGTCTGCAATACGGTAGCCCGTCGGGATTACCGAGAAGCCAGTTCCATTGTTAGCCTTGTCCCAGACACCCTCGAACGAGGTCTTAAATTCTTCGCCGTAAGTCTGAACGATGTCCTGGAAGACCATCTGCGTAATCGGGCCACCGGGAACAACCCAGCCATCAGGGCAGATACCCTGGTGATACCACAGGTTATCCACTACGCCAGCCTCGTCGTCTTCCGTAGGCGTGCCACCATAATAACCGACGGTGTATTTTCCGGACACCTTGGCATCGAGGTACGCGGGATCCATGTTCATGGCACCAGTCCAGCTGTAAAGCCTGCCCGCAATTTCGCAGTTATAATCCAGGTCGCCATAGCACCAGGACTGGCCATAAGCCTTGTCCGTAGGCTTGGGTTCATAGTTCAGGTTTTCCGCCATCCATACAAGGCTATCATCATCGAAAACATCAATATCCGTATTGAAGAACTTGATCTTGACCGTCCTGTACACATGGCCGTCTCTCGGGTCAATCATGGTATCGTTCACCACGTCGGTTATGGTAGCATTCAGGAATGCGACCTTGTCATCCGGAGTGAACCTGGCGAAGTAGGAGTTCAGCCTGTGCGTTTCCACCCAGGAAAGGCTATCCAGGTCGCAGAGGTACCACTTGCTGTCGACTTCGCTCTTCTTGAGGTCGCGGTTGCTCTTGGTGTAGCAGGCACCGATGCCCAAGGTGCTGTCGAGCACGTTGCCCTTGCGCCAGGCGGCACCATCGTACACGTACACGGAATCCGTATTGACCTTACCATTTTTGACCTGGCCATCCTTACCGGAAGTCCAGCCCTCGGTATCCTTCTCCAGGTCGGTCGCAAGTTCCCAGTTACCGCTCTTGCAAATGAAGCGGGCCAGGGAATCCTTGGTGTTCGAGCTGTACTTGTTCTCGGTCCAGGTAATCTTGCCCTCGTCGGCACTAGTGCAGGGGTCCATGCCGTACACAGTGAGCCAGAAGTTAGTCAGGTACTTTTCGAAGTTGCCCGGTTCACCGAGATTCCACTTCTTAACATTCTCGCGGATGCCCGCAAAGTGATCCTTGAATTCGGTGTTCGCCACCCAGTCGGCAAGCTTGGTCTTGAGCGAATCGTTCTTCCATTCACCGGTTTCCTTGATCTCGTCGCTGAACGTAGAAAGGACATCGGTCAATTCAGCTTCCTTGAAGCCACCCTGGAAAATCACGGAGAGGGCGAGCAGCGCGGCGTCCTCGTCGGAGGAACCAACAACGGAGAGCTTTTCTGCGGCCTTGAACTCGGATGCATCGATATAGAAGTTCTTGAAGATTTCCTTATCCGCCTGGATCTTGGCCTTGCTTACGCGAACGCCCTTGTTGACCACCAGGTATTCCGCACGGTAGAACTCCAGGTGAGTCAGGAGGTTCACGTTGATGGTCTTCATCTTGGTCAGGTCAGACACTGCCTTCAGGGTAATGGGAGCGGTACTGCCCTCGCCCGTCACCTCGTTGCGGTAGTAGCCTTCAGCCAGGAGGTACACGAACTGCGACTTCAGCTTGAGGTTGGTAAGCTTGAACTTGCCGTCGTCCGTAGAGATTGTCGTGGGGAAAGCGGTCCCCTTGGGGCTCAGGTTACGGCCGTTCTCCAGTTCGAAGACGCTCACCGTAGCACCCTTGATGAACGGGCCCTTCTGCGAAACGCCATCGATATCGACATTGTTCTGGGGAACAATCACGTCTTCCGGGTCAACTTCCTCGGAAGAGGAGCTTTCGTCATCGGAGGAGCCTTGAGAAGAAGAACTCTTGGCTTCGCCATTCCCGGCAGAGCTCGAGGACTCATCGCCGCCTTCGCTAGAAGAGGTATCGGCCTCGATGGAGTGGTTGGATTCAAGCACGCAGCGAACGGAAAGGCCGATGCCTTCGGAGTTGTAGGCATCGATGGTCCTGAATTCATAGAGGTTGTCTTCGGCAGACATCCTCACGTACTTGAAGGAATCCTTGGAGTAGACCCACCAGTGGCCGTCATTGTGGAATTCCTCGGTGTATTCCTCCTCGTCGTCATCGTAGAAGCCACCGGGCATGGCGCTGAAGCCGTACTTGTCGGTAGCCTTGGAGGCGGTACCGCCGGCAATCCATTCCTCGGCATCTTTCAGGATGTAGGAGGAGTTCTCGTCGGGGTCAACGACCTTGAGCAGGTGTTCCCAGTCTTCCATGCTAGAAACACGGGTACCCTCGGGGCACACGCCCTTCTTGATGGCAGAGCCCAGGTACAGGCGGCCATAGGTCTTGCAGTTCCTCTTTTCGTCGTCAAGGCAGCGGGAATCGTCCTTCGCGTCGTACTTCAGGTTCTGCTTGAACCAGCAACGGGCCTTGCTGTCGACTTCGGGGTCGTAGATGCGGACAATGTCGTAGACGTTCTCGTCGCGGGTATCCGTAAATGTCTCGGGGCAGGTCGCGGAGTCGAGGTTCGCAATGGAGTCCTTCCTATCCTGTTCGGCCTGCTTTACGGAATCCTTCTCGTCCTGAACCGCCTGTTCGTACCTGTCGACCAGTTCCTGGTCGTATTCATCAACAATAGAGCACGCAGTAAATGCAACAGAAGCAATACCGCCGGCAATGAGCAATTTCTTCAAATTCTTCATCTTGCCCTCCCTTACATTTCAAAGAAGACGGAAACGTAGCCGCCCTGACCGAGGTTAGTTATCAAGTCATGCCCGGCTTCAACACCGATGAAGCCGAACTTGTAGAACAGGCCGCTACGGAACTGCATCCATTCCTTGGAATCATCCTCGGGGATCGCAATTACCGCCGTCTCGCGGAAGCCAAAGTTCTTGTACCCCAGTTCCAGCTGGGCAAGCGGAGCGACATACAGGCGCAACAGGCCTCCCTTGAATGCAGCACCGATATAGCCACCGGCACCTACAGCAATGAAGCCATCGCCGGTCTCGCCAAAGTTGAGGCGGACGCGTGCGGCGGCGGCACCGTCGGCGAAGATAACCGGATCGTCCTTATGAACATCTTCAAAGCCCCTGAAGCTGTCGTCGGTATACAGGGCAAAGACTCCGGAGACCGCGGCCCACGGAGAGAAGTGAGTACCACGACGGCTCTCGATGGCCTTGGATTCTTCGGCAGCCTTCTCCTCGGCAGCCTTCTGTTCGGCGGCCTTCTGTTCGGCCTGTGCCGTAGCCAGAGAATCGGCGTCGTAGATCGGTCCAAAGTCAACACCCTCGGTATTGCCCTGGTTTTCCCAAATCCAACGGCCATTCATGGTCGCAGCCTTTTCGGCAAACTGGACCGCACCCTTGAACTGCTGCGGGTTACCGTGCTGAACAACAACCTCGGCACCTTCGACCTTTGCAGCACCGTTCTCGAACTTGATGCGGATGTTACTTTCTTCTACGGGGCCAGCAGCGATGCGGCTGTGGAACAGCTTGACACCGTTCAGGTAGTAGGCACTGCGGACCGGCTTGGCGATATCCATATAGACGGTCGGGGCGGCTGCGGTATCTACCTTGTAGACGGCCAGGGAGCCGTCACGGGCAAGGTCCTTGTTCAGCCTTTCCAAACGCTCAATAAAGTACGGGGCAAAGCCTTCCCCATCCTGGCGAACAACCATCTCGCGGCAGGTTTCGCCCCACTTCTGGGCAATCGCGAGGGCGTTCTTGCGGTGGTTGGGCTCGTACTGCAGGGTGAAGTCGTAGTGCGCTTCAAAGCCCTTGGCGAGCGGTTCCAGGTACACACCGCCCTTCAGGTTCAGGAACTGGTCCTTGGAAGCGGCAAAGCTATAGAGAGCGTCGACGCAGGCGTTAATCTGCAGCTTGCGGTCTTCCAGGCCGCGGGCCGTTTCCATGTGGCCCAAACGGACCTCACCGGTAACCTGCATATACTTCTCTTCGAAGGCGGGCAACTCGACCTGGTAGAAGGTCCAGCACTCGTCGCCCATCACGTCGTTGATGCTGACCGCGGCACACTGGTCGTTCATCTTGGCGATGTGGCTTGCATCGGCCAGCAAGGAATCGAGGCCCTCGTTCACGTTCTGGAGGCTACCCTTCAACTTTTCCAAGTCAGCCTGGCGCTGGTGGAAGATTGCCGGGTCCTGCACGAAGATCGATGCGGTCTTGGTTTCGCCACCCTGTTCTGCGACAGCGGGCTGTTCCGCAGCGGGAGCGGCGGGCTGTTCCGCGACGGGCGCAGCCTGTTCTGCAGCAGGTGCAGCGGCGGGGGCAGCTTCTGCCGGGGCCGTTGCAGCGGGAGCGGCAGGTGCAGGTTCAACAGCGGCAGCAGGCTCCTGTGCAAAAGCCATTGCCGTCGAGGCAAGGGCCAACAGAGCAGCCCTGCCAAACAACGAAGTCTTAGAATTCTTGTTCATAGGATCTCTCGATTAAATTATTCGTAATAAATCTAAAAAACGCTTTACATACGTCAACAAAATGCTTACAAAAATGCCACAAAATGCACTCGTGAAAGCGTACCGCACAAACTTGTACGCACTGTGCAAGCCATCATGCAAGTTCGTCTACTGTGCACAGGATTTGTTTATTCGCAATTTTATCAGAATACGTAAAGTTTTATTTACAAATAATCTGCTAGAAGAACACCCAGACCGCAATCCAGTAGGCCATCAGGGCAAATTCCATCTCGTGGCTGATTCTTGAGAGGAACGTGGAACCGAGTACAGATACAGACAAGGCCAAAATGCGCGTCCAGGGCATGTCGACGCCCTGGTAATAGAGCGCGATTCCGCCAAAGAACTCTATCCAGAGCCACATCACCTCCGCAATAAGCAGGTAACGGCGCCGCTTGTTCGGGAGGGCTGTCGTCGAGAAGCACAGGGCAAGCGCCAGCATGCGGAACGGGTAGTGCTGCATCTGCGGGGCGGTCATGTCGCCCGCGAAATACGAATACACGCAGAAGAGTGCGAGCGAGCCCACAATGATGGCGGTTTCCTTGAAAATACGGAGCGGGCTACGCCAGTAGAAAACGGTTACGGCGAGTGCGAGGAGGCATGCGAAAGCGTTCATCAGAGGGATCATGGGACGACCTCCGCTGAATTGACTGTTTCGGGTTCGTTTGTCTCAGGCGTGGTTTCGTTTATCTCGGGTGCCGGAATGGCCGCCGGGGCGAGCGAGCGCATGTATCGCACGAGTGCTCGGGCTTCCGCTTCAGTAATGCGGTCAACGTACGGGTTCATATTGGCACGTCCACCCATAATCACATGTACCAGGGAATCCTCACCGAGAGAATCTAACCGTTCTGCCGTCAGCTTCTGCGGCACCGGATAGAACTCGCGGATAAACTTCTCATTGAACTTGCCGTCCGCCCCGTGGCAACTGCTGCAACGTGCATTCCAGATGGCGCGTGCATGGAGAGAATCGGGCACAACCGCAGAATCGCCCTCCGCAGGGATCTCCACACCGGTCGAAAATTTCGAAGGCGTAGACGAGCCTCCCGCATAGAACATTCCCGCAAAGAACGCAAAAAAGGTTGCAACCGCAATGAAAGCGATTTTCAAGTACCGAGAATCACGCCCAATGTTCCATGCAGGGCGAGCACACAGAACGATGGTGGCCACAAGTGCCACAATCGGGTAAAATAGCGGAAACACGTTCGAGACACCGACCGCAGTCGTCTCAAATGCCGGGCTTGCAACAGCCCAGAGCGTGTAGACAAGCGCCACGAGCACGCCCAGCAACAGTGGGAAACGCAGCACAATGAACTCGCGGCTCGTGAGCGGTTCCGTATGGTGTTCCACGACAGGGGCTGGCCTCTCGTCCAGTTCACCGAACACGAGTTCGCCACCCTCGATAGGCTTACGCAACTTCACCCGCAAGAATACAAGCAACGTTGTAAACAACCCAAGCGAGAAGGCAATCAGGCCGGCATCTACCCACCCGAAGGATTCGGGATTGGTCGGCAGCACCAGGTAGTAGCGTTCCAGCCAAAGCCCGACAAGTACCGAAAGCGAAATCGCAAGCCGCCCGAACGGGCTTTCACGTACGGAAGAAACCCACCATAGTTGCGGGAGAAGCGCCGCAAACGCAAACACCGAGAAATTCCATTCCCCGCGGAGCGCGAAGATCCAGCCCCAGAACAGCAGCATCAGGAAGGAGCATGCCAGCATGAGCTTTTCGAGCAGTCGCACGCGGCAGCCTTCCGCCACAAGGAGCACGTTCACCATCGCAAGGCCCGAGAAGATTGCGCCCGCGATAAAGTACAGCGGGAAGAACGCCCCCTGCCAATTCGGCACGAACGTCGCCGCAAAATCGAGACTCACAATCGTATGCACCCAGAGCACCAGCGGGAAGAGCAGCCATGCCATCGGTCGGCGCAAGTCCTCGAGCGACTGGAAGCGATCGGCAAGCAGGTGGATTGCGAAATACACGAGCGAGAGCACCGCATAGACGGCGATGCAGCAGAAGTCCCAGACCAGCGGGGAACGCACGTTCGCGAAACTCCCCCGCGCATCCGCGAACGGGATGACCATGTAGAAGTTTTCCACCACGCCGAGATGCATGAGCGGGAATGCAGCCGCAACCACGAGCGCACACAGGGTCGTGAGTTCCGCAAGGAGCGACGTGCGCCTATCGAGATTCACGCCAAGCGCAAGGAGAATCGCCGAAATGAGCGTACCCGCATGCGCGATGCCTATCCAGAACACGAACAGACTTATCGGAACACCCCAGAAGGTGCGCACATCCAGCGACCATGCGGCAGGGCCTTCCCAGAGGGAATACCCCAGCGCAGCAAGGCCGGGCAACAGGAGCGCTAGCCCCACGTATAGGAGTATCCGGAAAATCAACGATGCCCCCTCATGTAGACTATAGACGGGTCAAGCGAAGCAATTGCCTTCGGGGCATAGAGCACGCGGTCCTTCGCCGCCTTTACCAGCGGGGAACTGTCGTCGAGCCAGTTGCCGAATATGATGGCGTTCTTCGGGCAGGCGGCGGCACAGGCCGTTTTCACCCCTCGCCCACGCCAGCTTTCGAGCGGGTGCAGAGCCTTGAAACCCTGGCGGCTGTCCTGCATGCGCTGCAGGCACAGCGAGCATTTTTCCATCACGCCTTTTTCGCGCACGGGAACGTTGGCGTTGAACTTGAGCGAACGGCCCGAAGCGACCGGGTCCTCGAAATTGAACTTGCGGGCCCCCACCGGGCAGTTCGCCCCACAGAAGCGACTCCCGGTACAGCGCTTGTACATCATCGCAGAGACGCCATCGGGAGTATGGTTCGCAGCCCCCGTCGGGCAGACCTTCTCGCAGGGAGCGTCACCGCAGTGGAAACACATCGCGGGGGCACCGCCGAAAAGTTCTATCCAGTGCATGAACTGCCCGCGGGCAGCCTGTTGCGTGCCCGAAAGCGGGATATTATTCTCCTGGATGCAGGCGAGCACGCACTTGCCGCAGGCATCGCAGGCATCCAGATCGATAGCCATGCCGAAGCGGTTTTCCGAGGATGCTCCCGGAGTCTTGAGTGCCGCGGGCATCGGGACGCGCACGAGCTCCATCCCGGGCTTCATCTTGGAGAGTGCGAGGCGCACCTCGTCCTCGAAGTCAGCGAGTTTCAGGTGCGCACGCTTGCCAGGTGTACCGAACAGGCCGTCACGGCAGCCGAACAGGGCAAAGCCCGCTACCGTCACCGAGAAAAGTTTCAGGAATTCGCGCCTATCCATAAACTACCTGTGGCACGCGGCGCAGTAGGTGGCCGCCCGCTTGAAATTCTTCTGTTTGAACGTATCGCCCCTGTGGCAGGCGATACACATCTGCATGTTGAAATTGTCGCCGCCGTACACGTTGGCCTTCTGGGCAGGACCGCGGGTCGCGCCGGCCTTCTGGGAAGAACCGCCCGCAAAACCGCGGTGGCAATCCGCACACTCGACTCCGGCGGCCGCGTGTACCCCGTGGTGGAACACCACGTGCTCCGGCAATTCGGGCTCGTGCTCCCAGGGGTATGCCGGAGCGGCGGCCAGCGCCGAATCCAGCTTCTCGATTCCGGGATTTTCAGTGAGCGGCAAGCGGTGGCAATCCATGCAGTCCGCCTTCGCCGGCATATACGCGCGGGCCACAGACGCAGCACCCGTATGGCACGCCGTGCAGGCCAAACCAATTGAATCACCATGAAGCGCATGGAAAAAAGCGATGGACGAGGGGCCGCTCGTATCGGCACCCACGCGCACGGGAGTCGCCTTCTGGCAAAAGAGGAAATCTGCCAAAAAGAACGCGCACACGACCGCAAAAACGAGCCCAGCCCACATGAACGGGGTCATTCCGAAAGATGCGTATTTTCGATTAAACACACTCATCCCTACCGCTTAAATCTAACTAAGAAATGCCAACCGGAGCGAACAGAATGCCCATTTTTTGCAAAAAAGCACTTGTAAACAAGATTTTTCGGCTTATTTTTGCCACAAAAGCGTTTTATATAGTAGATAGGGAGTTTTTTCCCTATTCGCCGCGCGGGGGCCGCCGGGCAAGAAAAAAAACAACAAATGCACTACATACACTTTACATCTGTAATTTTTTGTTGTATATTTAGAGGTATGAGTACCGTGGTTACAAATATCCGAATAGATAAAGAGCTCAAGGCTCAGGCTACCGAACTCTTCAACGACTTGGGGCTTACGCTGTCCCAGGCGTTCACCGTTTTCTTGAAGCAGGCCGTGCTGCACCATGGCTTGCCGTTTGCCGTCACCAGACCCCCGTCCAAAGAACTCCTCGAGGCGATAAAGGAGGGCGAGCAACTCGCCCACGACCCCAACGCCAAGACGTACGCGTCACATGAAGAACTTCTTGAGGAACTGGGGATCAAAATATGAGTTCTGAAAACGGATTCAAGTACAACTTACGAGTTTCAAATCGCTACAAAAAACATATTAAACAAATTGCCAAAAGAAATATTGAAAACGTCAAAAAAATCAATGACGTCGTCCATATTTTGCAAAAAGGTGAAACTCTCGAAGAGCGATTTAAGGATCATCCTTTAGTCGGAAACTGGATTGGCCACAGGGAATGCCATGTGCTGCCAGACCTTCCGTTAATCTACAAGATCGTAAAAGACATTTTGATTCTCGAACTCGTAGATACAGGGACGCATTCCGATCTGTTCGGGAAATAGCGCTCCGGCTTATTTCGGTCTGCCCGCATCATCCGGGTGTTTCAGGATGTACAGGAGCCATGCCGCCATCATCTTGGCCTCGGCAGAATCCATCGGGGCGATTTCCATCGGGTCCCACTGGTCGGGGTGCTTGGGCTCGGGCTTCATCAGGTACTGCACCAGAGCCTCGGGATTCTCTACATACTGCGCGACGTTATCCTTCATGGGCGGCGCCGCAAACTTGCGCGCCCAGCGATGGCAGCCCTTGCACTCGTTGTTATAGTATTCCGAAGCCTTCGCCTTGAGTTCGGGCGTCACGGTAGGCAGCACAAAGACATCCGCGGCAAAAAGCGCGCAGACAAGCAACAGTACCGCAACAACAGCCCGCGAGCAACGCACATCTACCTCAGCGGGTTCTTGTCGCTCTTGTACCACTTCATGAACTCGGCGATGCCGTCGTGCAGGCTCCAGTGGGGCTTGTATCCGCATTCGGCCTCGAGTTTCGCGGTGTCGGCGTTCGTCTGGTAAACGTCGCCCGGCTGCATCGGCAAAAATTCCTTCTTCGCGGGCTCGCCGTAGGCGTTCTCGATTTCGGCGATAAAGTCCATCAGTTTTACCGGGTGGCTGCAGCCGATGTTGTATACTTTGTACGGAACGCCGTTCGGGCACTTTTCCGCGACAGGCATGTGGTCGAGCGCATGCACGCTGCCCTCGGCGATGTCGTCGATGTAGGTGAAGTCGCGGATCATGTCGCCGTTGTTGAACACCTTGATGGCCTCGCCCTTCGAGATGGCGCGGGCAAAGAGCATGGGGCTCATGTCGGGCCTCCCCCACGGGCCGTAAACCGTGAAATAGCGCAGTCCCGTCATCGGGATGCCGTAAAGTTTCGCGTAGGAATGCGCCATCAGCTCGTTGCTCTTCTTGCTAGCAGCATACAAACTAACAGGATTGTCAACCTTGTCGTCTTCGCTGTAAGGCACCTTCGCATTCAGTCCATAAACGGAACTGGACGAAGCGTAGAGCAAATGCTTCACCTGGTTGTGGCGGCAGGCCTCGAGAATGTTGAGGAAGCCGACCATGTTGCTCTGCATGTAG
>JAGAAW010000136.1 GCA_017615055.1 Fibrobacter sp. | reverse complement strand
CGCAGCCCGTACTCGTAAAGTAAAAACCTCCTATGGTAATAGGCCCTGCGGAACTCAAGTTCCGCGGGGCTTTTTTGTGCGTACTTTTTTATATTTACAGGCATGGAAAAGAAGCACCCCCTCTACTTTACGATTCACGGTCACTTTTACCAGCCCCCGCGCGAAAATCCCTGGACAGGCGTCATCGAGAACCAGCCCAGTGCAAGGCCCAACCACGACTGGAACGATCGCATCGCAAGCCAGTGCTACAGCCCCAATTCCGCTAGCCGCATTCTGAGCCCGCACGGGCATATCGTAGACATTGTCAACAACTACGAATACATGAGCTTCAACATGGGCCCCACGCTCATGGGCTGGATTCGCACGAACACGCCCGATACATACAGGCGCATCCAGGAAGCCGACAAGAAGAGCATCGAGAGGCTCGGGCATGGCAACGCAATTGCGCAGGTGTACAACCACATCATCATGCCGCTTGCGAGCGAGCAGGACAAGCGCACGCAAATCCGCTGGGGTATCGAGGATTTCAAGTTCCATTTCGGCCGCATGCCCGAGGCCATGTGGCTCGCCGAGACCGCCATCAACTTCGAGACGGTAGTGGAACTTATCAAGGCGGGCATCAAGTTTACCATCCTCTCGCCCACGCAGGCCGATAGCTTCCGCAAGTTCGGCGACGAGGAATGGACCGGGTGCAGCAACACCGACATCGATACGACTCGCCCCTACCGCGTATACCCACGCGACAAGGACGGCAATCTCGTCTGTGACGGCTACCTGGACGTATTCTTCTACAACCCGTGGCTTTCTTCTGCCGTAGGGTTCGAACACCTGTTGCGCGACGCCGGCACGTTCGGCAGGCGCATCGCCGACGCCTGGGATGCAAACCGCAAGGAAGCGCAACTCGTGAGCATCGGTACCGACGGTGAAAGCTACGGCCACCACGAACCCTTCGGTGACATGTGCGCCGCCTGGCTCTACAACCGCTACGCTCCCGAGCACGACATGGTGCCGGTGAACTACGGCTGGTTCCTCGAGAAGTTCCCGCCCGAACACGAGGTATTGCTCAAGAACTTCCACGGCGAAGGATGTGCGTGGAGCTGCGCCCACGGAGTGGGCCGCTGGTACCGCGATTGCGGCTGTTCGACCGGCGGCGGCCCGGACTGGAACCAGAAATGGCGCGGCCCCCTGCGCGATGCGTTCAACCACCTGAAAAAGCTCGCCGACGACGTGTTCGTACGCGAGTTCGAAAAAATTTCAAAGATTGCTCCCTGGGACGCCCGCAACAACTACGTGCAGGCACTCGTCGCCCCCGAGGACAAGTCCCGCGTGGAACAGTTCCTCAAGGACACCATCCTCGAGCCCGAAAACCCGGCAATGTGCGCGAAGGCCATCCGCCTCCTCGAAATCCAGAAGTTCTGTCTGTTCAGCTTTACGAGCTGCGGCTGGTTCTTCAACGATATCGAAGGCCTGGAACCTGTACAGAACATGCGCTACGCCCTGCGTGCCATGGAACTGCTAGAGCCGTTCCTCCCCTTCGGACACAACATCAAGAGCGAAGTCCTGAGCATACTCGCGCGCGCCACGAGTAACGAACACAAGTGGAACGGTGCAGAAGTATTCACGCGTTACGCCGAAGACGCCGTGCCCGTCATCCTCAAGGAGATGGCGGAACGTGCCGCAATCTTCCACCTTGAACTGGACGAGGAATCCGATGACAAGGGTTCCCGCATGAAGGCGGAAAAGATTTCTAGCCGCAGACGCCAGACACTCGTGCGCGTAACCTATGAGGACAAGTACATCGGCGAAAAGCGCGAAACGACAAACCTCGTGATTACCGACGCCCTCGGGCGCGTAAACATCGTGGTGGCCATGGGTAGCATCGAAGAGAACGGTCTCAAGTTCGTAGAGAACCCGAACATGGGTAACATCGAGCTCAGGAATCTCTTCCCGACCGCATACGTGGTGCGCATGCGCGACCTCATGAGCGACTCGCTACAGACCATCAATAAGCGCAGCACGCAGAAGCACCTCGCTAGCCTCACGGAATCGTTCTCCAGCTTTGCGCTGAATCACGGCATTTCCATAGACAGCCTCGCCGACCCCGACCACACGCTGCCTGATACTATGCGAAAGATCCTCTCGCTCGAACTCAACGCACGCATTCACCACGAAGCACTCAAGCTGCTCGAAGGCCCGGATACAAAGCTCGTGAAGGAAATTCAGGGACTCATGGACGAGGCGAACGCACTCGACACGAACCCGAGTTTCGGCGGTACAGGCCGCATGTTCTACCGCAAGTTGAGCACCCTAATCGACGATGTCTACGCAAAGGTTGACGAATCTACCGTCAAGTACATCACCGACCTCATCACGGTGGCCGACTGGCTCAAGCTCGGCATCGACAAGACGAGCCTCGAGAACAAGGTATTCGATATCTACAAGCAGTTCAAGGCTGACCCGAAGGGCAAACTTGCCGCCCTCAAGCCCATGTTCGGCTGGCTAAACTTCGAGGTAGACAATGTATAAGCAGTCCAGCAAACCGCTCATCTCCGCTAAGGAAATAAACGAGCGACTGGACACGCTCGGCAAGGACGTGGCCGCATTCGGGTGCGACATCGTCATCACCGTGCTTTCGGGCGGTTTCATGTTCAGTGCCGACATCTGCAAGCGCATCGCAACACCGAAACTGCAACTCGCCTTCATCAGGGCCTCCAGTTACGGCAACGGCACCGAATCAAGCGGCAATCTGAAAATCACGGGACTTGAGAACATCGATATCCGTGACAAGAAGGTGCTCGTGATTGACGACATTCTCGATACCGGCAACACGATGTTCGGAGTCAAGCAGGCACTCAATGGCATGGGTGCGAAAGAAATCAAGACATGCGTGCTGCTCGACAAGCCCGCCCGCCGCACCGCAAACATAACTGCCGACTTTGTGGGCTTTGAAGTAGAGAACAAGTTTGTCGTGGGCTACGGCCTCGACTATGCGGGCGACTACCGCACATATCCCGAAATCTGGACGATGGAGGAAGACGATGGCCAATAACGATTTTGATGACGTCAGGCTACACGCCACCCAGACATTCGAAGCCGTCGAGCGCAGCTACAACAAGATTAGCCGCGGTAAGCGATTCCTCATCAACGCGGGCGTATGCCTCCTGTTCTTCATCGGCGGGTTCATTACCAACAAGGTAATCAATGACGTCCCCTCGCAAGGGATTATCGAGAAGGTAGCCGCACAACCCGATCTCAAGAACAAGTGCAAGGGCCGTTACGACCGCCCGATGGAATACGCCATCATGCACGAATGCGTTTTCGCGAAGGGAATCCCCTCCGACGACACGAAACTCGTACAGCGCATCAACTACTGCACCTGCGCCCTCCAGAGTGTGCAGGCCAAGAAGCCCTACCAGAAGATGTTCGAGAACAACCTGGTCGACTTTACCTTCAAGATCCGCGAAGAGAACCTGTGCCAGGAAGAAAAGAACATCCCGGTACTCGACAGCAACGACGCAGAAAAGTAACCCTTGGGCGGTGTCGGCAGGCGCACGATGAACTTGTTATTGCAAAAAGCGGTTGACGGAACCCGCCTTACTCCGGCGGAAGCGCTTGACATTCTGAAAAACGCCCCGTGGACCGAAGTGGTGGAAGCGGGCGACGCGATTCGCAAGCGCATGAACCCCGGAAACCGCGTAGGTTACACCGCATTCCGCATAGTGAACTACACGAATGTCTGCGAAGTCACCTGCAGTTTCTGCAGTTTCTGCAGGCCGGCACATAGCCCGGAAGCATACGTGCTATCCCTGGATGAAATCCGCCAGAAGACAATCGAGGCAAAGGCGAAAGGCGCCGACCAGATCTTTTTGCAGGGTGGCGTGAACCGCGATATTCCCCTGAGTTACTACACTGACGTGCTCCAGATGCTCACCCGCGAAATGGGTGTGAAGGTGCGCGGTTTTTCGCCGGTAGAACTCGTGCGCATCGCGGAAACCCACAGCATGCCACTCGATGAACTGCTGGACACGCTGAAAGGTGCGGGCCTCAGTTCCGTCCCGGGAGCAGGCGCCGAGATCCTCAGCGACCGCATGCGCCAAATGCTGAGCCCCAGGAAACTTACCGCAAGGCAATGGTGCGATACACTCGCCGCCTGCCACAGGAAAGGGCTACCCGGGAGCGCGAACATCGTCTTCGGGAGCGTCGAGACACCCGAAGAAATCATTGAGCACCTGAACTACGTGCGCGAAACGCAAGACATTGCACAGGGCTTCAAGAGTTTCGTGGTATGGACGTTCCAGCCACAGACGGACAAGTTCCCCATCCGGCACGTGCGCGGCGACGAATACCTCAAGCTGCTAGCACTCAGCCGCATATTCCTCGACAACATCCCGCATATCGAAGTCTCGCTACTCGGGATGGGCCTCTCCCTCGGGGAACTCGGGCTCCATGCCGGCGCCGACGACATCAACAGCATCGTCATCGAGGAGAACGTGCTTAAGAACCACGGCCTCACCACCATCGAGGCGGCCGAAAAGTTCATCACCGACGCGGGCTTTACCCCGTACCGGCGCAATTTAAATTTCGATTAAAACACCACGCACCGAAGGGATGGCACCACATTTAAAGACTAGGGCGGGGCTCGTACGACGGCCCCTCCCTAAGACCCTCCCAACGCGCACATAATCGCCTAAAACAGGGCAATTATTTTAGGGTAGAGGCGATTAAGTGCACGCGTGCACCTTCGGTGCACATAAAAAAAGCCGGCCCGCTTATCCAGCGGAACCGGCAATCACTAGAGAGAGATATCTAAAAAAAGAGCCAGGCGGGCGATTAGGCGCGCTTGGCGTACTTCTTGAAGCTCTTGACCAGGAGGGCGGCGAGAATGCAGTACATATTGACCTTTCTATCCTTTATTTTTTGTCTTTTTTTGCCGTTTTTGTGTGATTTCCTTAACGACGCGCCAAAATTAACAAAAATTTACTAACGCGGCAAGGGAAAAAAATATATATAAGCGTATTTTTTTCTTTCTTTTGTCCCCAAAAAAGGGGTATCCCCGCCAACACGGGGAGGTGAGCCCCGCAAAAAGTTGTCTACCCCGGTGAAAATTGGTATTTTTGAGGGCATGAAACAGATTATCGTACTATGCCTCGCCCTCGCCACTGCGGTACTGGCCCGGCCTTCCCTGCAACTGGACAGGGAAAGGGTCGAAGCGGGCAAGACATTCGGTTTACAGCTCGTATTCCCCCTGCAAGAACTTCCCGCCAACCGCGGGAACCTCGCTATCGAAACGCAGAACGGCTTTTCGCTGGTGAGCCTCGACAGTGCAGACCAAGTAATCCGCCCCAGCATGGAAGACATGTTCAACTCCTTTTTCGGGGGCGGCAGCCGCGGCGGCTACAAGGCACGCATCTATACCTTCAAGCTCAAGGCACCCAAGAAAACCGGCCGAATCAGTGCCGGGCAGATCTTCATGGATATCGACGGGCAAAAGCGCGCCATCTCGGGCGACATTCCCGTTAGCATCCAGCGTTCCTACAGCGATGACGCCCTCACGGTAAGCCTCACCCCGAACAAGAAATCCATCTACGAGGGCGAGCAGTTCAGCGTGACGCTCGGGTTCCACACCTACGAACACTTTGAGGGTGGCCTGCAGGCGACCGATATGAACACGGGCAACGACTTCATCGTGCACCGCAGCGACCTTGCGAACCTCAAGTTCGAACCCGTGGAAGGCAACCGCCGCGAAATGCAGGCAAGCGCCAAGTTTGCATGGCTCAGCCCCACCAAGAGCGGTAACCTGCAGATTCCGCCGTTCAAGTTCAAGTACGTAAAACGCGGCGAGCCGAAAATCGTCGAAGAGAACAAGCAGATGGGCGGCATGTCGTTCCATTCGCAGTCCATAAAGCAGGAATCCATCGACGCAGAAACACAGACCCCCACGATTAACATTACCGTAAAACCCCTCCCCACCGAAGGCAGGCCCGCGGACTTCAGCGGCATGGTGGGCGACTACAAGTTCAGCGCCGACTTCGACCGCACAAACCTCAAGGTGGGCGAAGCGCTCACGCTCTCGGTAGACATCAAGGGCGACGGTACCCCCGGTACCATTACCGACCCCAAATTCCCTGACTTCAGCGACTTCCGCTCCGTACCTCCCGAGAACAACATCAGCAAGAAGGTCGTCGGCAGCAAGGTCATCACCAGCAAGAGCATAAAAGTTTTCCTGTACCCCAAGAAGAAAGGCGAATTCAACGTCCCCGAAATCACGTACAGCTGGTTTAACCCCGCCAAGAAGCGTTACGAGACCGCAAAGGCGGGCCCCTGGACCATTACCGTCGAGAAGGGCGAAAACGCACCCGAGGCCATTTTCCAGGCACCCGCCGCGCAGGGCCCCGCCGCCGTGCAAAAGCAGGAAATCGAATCCCTCGGGAACGACATACGCTTTATACACGCGGTAAAGGGCAATGCGGAATCCTCGCACCCGCACAGGAGCGTAACGTTCTGGATTATATTCCTGGCGGCCATCCCCTTCTACTTCATCGTTACACTCGCAATTCGCAGGCACAGGAAACACAGCAGCGATGCGGCCCTGATGCGCAAGGGCAAGGCCGACAAGATGCTCAAGGCAAGGTTTGCAAATGCACGAGCCGCACTCCAGAAGGGCGACGCAAAGGCACTCTATGCGGCACTCGAGAACGGGCTCATCGATTACCTGAGCGACAAGACCAACCTAGAATTCAAGGGCATGACGCGCCCGCAGATGAAGGAAGAACTTGCGAAGCTCGGCGTGAACGCAGAGACAATCGCAGCCATCGACAGCTGGCTTGAAAAGTGCGCGTTCGCAAGGTTCGCCCCGGTGAACCCCTCCGCCGAGGAGCAGAAGAAGATGCTCGAGGATGTAGAAAAACTGTGCGAAGAACTGGATATTTAATTGATAATTGATAATGGATAATGGATGATGGATCTATGAAAAAAGTTTTGTTTATCTTATTTGCAGTCGCGGTATCATTCGGTTCGGCATTTGCCGCCGAAAAGTGCCCGGGCATCGAGGCCGGCACCAAGGCATACAACGAGAGCGACTTCGAGCGCGCTATCGACGAATGGCGCACCTGTGTCGACAACGGCATGGAAGATGCCGACCTCTACTACAACCTCGCGAACGCCTATTTCCGTAACGGCAAGCTCGGGTTCTCCATCTTCTACTACAAGCAGGCGCTCCGCCTGCGCGCTACCGACGACGATATACTGCACAACCTCAAGTACGCGCAGGCCATGACCCGCGACAAGGTGGAAGAAGATGAGGAAGAAAACCCCATCCTCACCGGGCTATTCAAGGCGCACCACGCGCTCTCCCTCAAGGCGCAACTCTTTGTGCTACTCGCCCTCTTCTGGATTATAGCCCTCGTGCTTATCGCCCGCAAGGTCGTCATTGGCGAAACCCGCAAGAACATCTGCACGGGCATCGTATTTGTGGTTACGACAGTCTTCTGCATTATCGGGGCAAGCGCCGCCTACAAGGTAATCGTCCTCGAAACCGAAATTACCGGCGTGGTAACTGCGGCAGATGCCGACGTGACAAGCGCCCCGAGCGACAAGTCACAGACGCTCAACACGCTCTCCGAAGGGACTTCCTTCGAGGTAATTTCCGTGCAGGGGAACTTCGCCGAAATCCGTCTCGGCGAAAAAATCAAGGGCTTCGTGAAACTCTCCGAAGTAGGCATAGTGAAATAATCACAAGCCTCCTCACCAATTCAAGGTATCCAAACAAACATCCCCTGTCACACGACAGGGGTTTAATAATTTTCCAACAACTAATGACTATTGACCAATAACTAACTACTAGTTGAACTTCAGCAGCAGTGCAATTTCGAACTGCAGTATCTGACGCAAGTGCGGAGTCTCGTCGTCCAGTTTCTCGTGAATCTGGCGATACTCGATGTAGCTGCTCATCGACGCCATCTTGTTGAACTGGTAGCCTGCACTCGGGCGGATAAACCATTCATGCGTACGTGAAGGCACTGTGCGGTCCGAAAGCGTCAGCTCAGGATTATACACAGTATTGGGCACATCGACACCGGAATCGAAATTCCACTGCTTGTATATGCCGTCAGTACCACTTTCCTTGTTCCACATATTGTAGTTCTTGTCGACCGGAGTGTATTCCTTGCGGATAGTCTTGTTGTAGTCGTAACCCGCGGTGAGCTTCAGGTCAATATTGTTATCGAGCTTGAAGTACCATTTCCAGAACTGGAAACCCTTCTTTAGCTTGAGCGGATACGATATGGTGAAGTCGTCACCGATATTGAACGCAAAGTCATTGTACAATGCAGTATGGATCCAGGGCGTATTCCAGAAGTAGTCCGTAGTGTCGGCGATGTTGCCGAGCGAGTCGGGCCAGCACGGGAGCCCGATGACTTCTTCCTTCGGGCGTCTGTCCGTCGTCTCGATCTTGAGGCGCACGGCGTTCTCTACCTTCAGGTTGCTCTGCGTTAGGAACGTGATACGCACGAGCGGGTTGAAGTTGATCTGGTGCGACCAGGAGTCTTCTGCACTCTGGAACGGCTTGACGCTCGTGGTACGTGTGTAGTCAAAGCGGTGAACCGTACTCACGCTCCTGAAGCTGTTCAGGAACGATATACGCTGGGCAAAGTTCGGGACCGTCACGCCGACGCCAATCTTCGGCCACACCGTGGTGGTATCGATGTACAGCGGGTACTCGCGGGACTGCGCAAAGTCTTCCTTCCACTGCAGGTCACCCGTAAGGCCAATATCCCATATCGGGAGCGTAATGCCCGTACCAATCTGGAAGCTGCGCGACACCGCATGGCGGAAGTTGCCCTGGTACACAAGCGTATCGACATCCCTGTTGCGGTACTGCCCGAACTTTTCGAAGTCACCGCGCGAGGTAAGCCCCATGTCGCCCGAGACAATATTCCAGAGTCCGCGATTGCGGTAACCGTTACCAATACCGAGACCATAGAGGTAGTACTGGAACGGAGTTACGCCCTGCTGCTCGTACAGTTGCGCAAGCGTGAAGTTTTCACCCAAGGTGTTGGTGCTCGCAGTCCAGTTGAAGCGGATTTCGCGCCACTTGAGTTTTTCAACCGCACTCACAGCCTTCGATTCCTTGCCGAAGAGTTTCAGGAAGTCGACAATCTTGAATGTCGGGCTGAACTCAAAGCGGTTTGTCTGCGATATGGTCCAGTAGTTCTTCTCAAGGCTCTTCTGGTCCATAAAGTCAAAGTTGTCCGGGATAGTCTTCTGCTGGTTAAAGTCAGAAGTATAGCTCATGTTGAACGGCAGGAACGGCACCAGACGCGGGTTGAAGTTCACCTTGAACTGCTGCGTGCGGGAACGTTCGTTCCTCAGAATGCCGTAGGACTTACCATACTCGCGGGTACCCACGCTATCCACCTTGTAGAACGTGGTCGAGTCGTAGCGAATCTCGTAGGAATCCGGATTCGACATATCGATTGCCATCGGCTGCCCGTTTGCATCCTTCTTCGCGATGGTATCGGTCGGGATAATCACGAGACTGTCACGGGACACATACACCTTCCTGTCGGTATGGTCATAGTCAAACACGTAGCCGCTCGCGAAGAGCCCGCCTTCTTCGGGCGAGAAGAAGTGTTCCTTCACAAACCCTTCACGGTCACCGCCACCGTACATATCACGCTTGATATTCAGGGAGTAGCTTGTAGAAAGGAACGAGAGAATGTTCCAGCGCATGTTCAGCTTGTGGTTCAAATCCGCCGTATAGGTTACCACCTTGTCCACCTGCGGTTCCACAAAGTCCGGGTCGCGCACCTGGTTCACGTAGCGCACGTAGTTGAAGTCAAAAAGCGTCACGTCGAAGGTCTGCGGCCACGGTTCAAGTTCCGTCTTGGCAAGTGCCTTCAGGAAGCTGTTCTCGGACTTCGCGAGGGATTCGAACGGCTTAAACTTGAAGAGGCTGAACGTACCCAGCTTGTACTCGAGCACCGTGTGGTAAGAATACGTGGAGTCCGATGCAGTCGTCGCACGGCCCTCGGACTGCCGATAAGAATAGCTCGCCGCCGGACGTTCGAGGAATATCTGCGAAAGCGCCTCACCCACCTTAGAATCAGCAGCCTTGTAGTTCTTGCTATAGCTGATGCTGAAGTTCTTCTCGCGAACATAGGACTGGTAGCCCTTCGACTGAGCATCGTCCCTAAGTTCCTGTTCCTTCTTGTCCTCCGTCACGGCGAGTTCCGCCTGGAACATGTCCTTCGTGAGTTCGCCGAAGCTGCTGCGGTCAAGCGTCAAGTCATCGGAAGGTTTCATGTAGGGGCGCTTGGTCGAACTCCTGTAACCGAGGCTCATCGGGATATGGAACCCGAGGCTATCGGCGAGGAACTTGTTCAGGCTAAGCGTGATGTCGCCCGAAACGTCGAGCTGCGATGCCGCCTGCGAAAGCTTGGGCTTCGGCGAACCGCCCGTTGTCGAGAGCGTCGCGAAGGCTCCGTCCTGGTAGCGCACCGCACCCGAAACGGAGAGGAAGTCCGCGAAGTTCACCTGTGCGGAGGTGCGTGCCGCATAGCCCCATTCCGTATCCATATCCGAAAGGCGCAGGTCATCAATCCAGAAAGTACCCTCGAGGTCATCTGCAGAGGCGCTCGAATCCGCGATAATTACGAAGCGCATCCAGTCAATGCTCGTGACCGTCGGGTTACCCACCAACTTGAGTTTCTCTTCGCGGTCGCCGCCGAGGTTCTTTTCCACCGGTTCAACAAAAGGCGGGCGGCGTCCCTGCTTCAGGTCAGAGAAGTCCGAAACGTTCATCGCAAACGCGTTCGCAAGCCAGTTCTGCTCATGGCAATCCTGCGGACGCTCGCTGCGTTCACATTCCTCGTCATACCTTACCGGCCTAAAGCTCCATTCGTAGTAGTCGCTCGAACCTTCTAGCGAGCCGGAACCGAACTGCAGGGCAAAGCGCACCGGTACCGTAGAGGCCTTCGTCACGTAATGGATTTCCATCTTCAGCGACTTGTACGAGGAAAGGTCCTTCTTGTCGGTCTCGAAGATGCGCGTCACGCCCACTTCCTGGCCCGGGCTCATGTTCTGGTAATCAAGCACCAGTGCCGTTTCCTTAAGGGGGGCGTTCGTCTCGGAATCGCGCTCCGTCTTGGTGTTCGGGCTCTTGAAATACGTGTTCGCATTCTCACGGCTATTGATGGTAGAAACCTTCACGTAGGTCGTATCTGTCGAGCCCACCGATTCCGATATGGAAGTCTCAACACCGTTCACGCTCACAACCTGCGAATTTTCGGTAGAAGAAGTCTTGTAGAAGTCTGCAACCGTCGTCTCTTCCCAGGCATTCCCCACCACGGCAAGGCCAACGATCTGCACCTTCGCCTCGGCAACACCCGGGTTGAGCTTACCAATCCACAAGCGGGAGAACAGGGCCTGTGCAAGGATAGCCTTGTAGTTGCTCCCCGTAGAGGAGACGACGGTATCGTACTGGTTCAGCGGAATGCGCCACTTGCGCCAACCATTCTTCAGCCTGTCAAAGTTCGCCTCATTCGTATCGGAAAGGTCGATGCGGTAGCGCACGAAGTTGACATCGGTATCAAGAGAGCCGTTCTTGTTGATATCCTCGGTATCGTACGTGCGTTCACCGGAGTTGTTCTCGGTTCCGTTAATGGTTACCGGCGGGTCGCTGTCGTCGTCCAGGTCATCGTCAAAGTTATCGAGAGCGATATCGGTCGTCGCACCAGAATTCGTAGAGTTCTTTACCGTAGAAATACAGCCCGCTATGCGGCAGTCCCAAACCACCCTTTCTTCCTCGTCGCCAGTCGCATTGTCAAGACCCTTGTCGTGAAGTGCGGTTGTCGTACCCAAGTCGTTTTCGCCGTTATACTCGCCGTTCGGCGCATGGCCATTGATTGCAATGTCTTCACTCACCTGGCCCAAGTCGAGGAACAGCGAACCCACGTTACCACGCGCCACCACCTCGATGTACTTCATCTCGCTCAGGTCCTGGTAGTAGGCACTGTTCGGGCGCATCACGCCACCCCAGGAATTACCCGCCAGGTTATCATTCGCACGCAACGTCATCTTGAGCACAGTCAGGTGCTGGTTGTCGACATCGGAGTTGCCCACGTTCTCGTAGATGTACTTGTAGAGTTCCGTATTGTTGCTATGCCAAATGAATTCACCCTGGTGCTTGTAGTCCAGGTTCTCTATGTATGTCGAGACATCTGCATCCGAACCACCCGGAGGGGAAGCATGATACCAAGAAAGTCTCGAAAGCGGGTACGTGAGGCCGTTCGACGTCGTCTCGAAATCTTCCACAAGCGCTTCGGCATCGTCGCTCGTGTTCGCGTTGTGGCGGCTGCCCGCAAATTCGGCCTCGAACCGCCAGCTGGACTTCGCTTCCGTATTGATGCCCGGAATCTTGTTCACGAGGTCGGTAAGAGCCTGCACCGTATCTTGCAGGCGCAGGTTCATGCCCCACAACACGCTGGAGAACGGCTCGTTACCGAGGGTCGGGGTCTTCGCCGTAGTGCTCTGGCTCTTGTAGAGTGCCGTAATACCGAAGAGCGAGCCCGTACCGAATCCGTAGCGCTCCAACGGGAGTTCCGCACGTGCGCCGAGCAACAGCTTGTTATCTATCTCGAACAGCGGTTCACATTCGAAGGTAACCTTGATTTCCTTGTTCGGGTCGAGAGCACGTTCACTCAGGAGTTCAATCTGGCCAAGCTCGTAGTTCACCTCGTAGTCGGTACCGCGGGTAAGCACAGTAGAACCGGCAGTCAGCTTTTCGGTACCCGGCGAAATATCCATACAGCTCGAACCACTCACGGAGTAGCTCGAGTTCGGGTCACGCACACTAATCGTGGAACTGCGGCGCTTGCCCACCGACTCAAAGTAGAACTGGCTCGTATAACGGTTCAGGTTGTACACCGGGAGCGTATAGAGTTGCGCCACCACGTTTGAGGAATCCAGGTTACGCAAGGGCTCCAAGCAGTTCTGGCGTGCTCGCTCGATTGCGTTCGCTCCGGAGTATTCCGAAACAGGCTTACACGGAAGCCACATCTCGCCAGTGTAATTACCGCTCGCATCCTTCTTGAATATCGTTGCATCGCTTACCAGCGGGCTACCCGTAGTCGTGTCCGCGACACCGAGCGTCTTGAGGTACGTGCCCGCAACGCCCGACTTGTTCTTCATGCGCAATACAAAGTTCGAAGCACTCGCATCCGTAATGCCGATAGCGTACACGTTGCGGAGCATGAGCTTGTTGATGTCCGTCAGTTCGGCAAGTTCCGCGTCCCACTGGATAAGCACAATCTTTGCCCCGTGGCTCATCGTGGTACCCACGCGCCCCGTGCCGTCGTTACTCCAGAGGGCGGCAAGCAGCGTCGTGCGGGTCACGCCGTTCACCTTCAATATGCCCGTCTTCTGGTCGTAACTGAACTCGCTTGCCGGGATTTCCACCATGCGCTCGACAGTCTTCTCGATGGTCTTACCACCAGGCGTCGTATACATGACCTTGACATCGCGCCACACGTCGTTCTTGTTGTTGAGGGCACTCCTCTTGAACAGCTTAAGACCCGTTGCCGGGTAACTCGACGTAGTACGTCCCGCAATGGCAGCATCCACATAGGCATTCCTCGCCTCATGGTTCAGGAAGAAGTAGCGATAGGTCACGAACTGCTTGTCGAGCATCTGGAATTCCGTGGTGGTCTCCGATGCATTGATGGTGTATTCCTCCTGGCTTCCACCATCCTGCGAGGCGATAGTCGTGAGCCTCCAGTCACCCAGCTTCCAGTCGGCCTTGATACCGAACAGGCCCTGGTGGTTTTCGGAATAACCCGTAAGTTCGGTACCGGCAAGCGAGAGCGATGTAGTACCCGCTTCCACGCGCTGCAGTATGTAGTCCTCGAACTCGTCCTTGTACGATTCCTCGTACACCACGCGCACCTGGTTCTGCACGCCAAGCCCGCTTTCCACGTTGTTGATCTCGACCGTCACGTACGGGCCAATCTTGCCCTTCACCATGAAGCTCGGTTCGTAATCGAGCGAAGGCGAAGGCCACAGGCTCGTCTTGGTACTGCCTTCCGCATCGTCAATCTCGCCGTAGCCCTTCAGGCGCACGTTCATGGTACCCTGAAGCATCAGCTTGGGCTTGTCGAACCCGAAGGTCTTCATCCACGCGGGCATGTTCACCGGAATCGTGATGTCAAACATCGAGCCCGTTTCGGGCGCCTCGTAACCACCGTCGCGCTGGCCGATAAGGCTATTGAGCCACAGGTTCTTGCGACCCACGTCATACATGTCGGCCACGTAGTCAGTAAGTTCGGGGTAGTGCGCCGTCCAGAGCGTAGTCGTATCTCGCGACACAGAGTTCACGCGCTTCTCGCTCACGTCAAGTTCACGCGTCGCCATGTTGATTTCATGGTCGAACACCTGGCCCTTCGTCTCTTTCATCAGGCGGGGCGATGCGCCCACGCCCCCGAACGGGAGCAGGCTGTTCAGCGGGTTCGACGATGCCGGCAGCGGGAAGTACTGCAGGGTCGGCTGCCACTCGGTTTCGGCCGGGTCAGGAGCCTCTTCCGCTTCCGCATTTTCGGGTTCGCCTGCAGAGGCAGAGACGCTCACGGGAACATCTCCCTGAGACCACGCAATGCCGAATGCCGTTAGGCACAAGGCAACAAAACCCGACGGGGTTCTATGTAAGAACCTTTTCAAAAGCAACAATCACAAAATACAGAATTCAGCCGAGCCAAATTCAGTAAAAAGGTGAATTTTGGAGTAAATTAGCAATTTTTGGCATTGCTAATTCACGACTACAAAAAATTAAGGTTTAAAATTCACGCGGGAGGGGCCCCAGCTCAGAGTTGCGAAGGCCGCACGGGCCCCTCCCTGCACCCTCCCCATCCTTGGCCGACGCCTTCCACTTATAAGCCGTTTATTTCTTATCTGAAATGTTTATTGTATTCATAAAACGAATGTTTGTGGTACAAGATGTTTGCACACTACTGCGAAGGCCATGGAGCCGCTAAAAAAGGAAAACCCCGCGGGTGGCGGGGATGATTTCCTTTGGGCTGTTGTCGGGCTACTAGATGAACATCTCGATGCCGCCGCGGCACTTTTCCCAGGTGCGGCTCTTCTTGCACAGGAGATCCATCATCTTGTCGTAAGTGGCGGTGTTGGCAAAGCCCTTCCACAGGCGGCGTTCCACGGATTCGCCACTGTCCTTGTCGATAGTGGTAATCGTGTCGTAGTAGGCCGGATTGTCCTTGAACTCGTTGATGAGAATACCCTTCAGGTCTTCAGTATAGATCTTGGAAGCGTACCTGAGGATAGACTCGTTAAAGTTGAGTTCGTTGTCGACGAGCCATTCGAAATCCTGAATCGGATCGCCGTACACAAGCCAGTGCTTGAGTGCGAGAGCCACCACCAAGTCCTTCACGGCGCTGCGGAAGATAAACTTGTCTTCGAGGCGGCCATTCCAGGTAATCTTGGTCAGCGGGTTATCGTCGTTGGCCTCGATAGACACGCCCTTGCCCGGGGTCACCTTGCGGATCTTGATCGGGAGGCGGCTAAGGAGCTGCCATGCCTTGGTGAAGGCGATGGTCTTGCGGACGAAATCCTTTTCCTTGTCCGGAGAAACACGCACGAACGCGCCGAAGCAGCGCTGGTACAGCGTTTCCTTGTCGAAAATGCAGTCGCTGGAGCGGCATTCGCTGAGCTTGCCGTCCATCATGAACAGGGTCTTGGCGAGTTCGGGGCGCATACGCACTTCGAGCTTGCGGGTACGTGCCTTGAGGCGTACGCCATCCTTGTAAACGTAGGTGAAGCCTTCTTCCTGGTAGCGCTGCCAAATGAAGAACTGCAGGTCGTCTGCAGCACGCAGGTGGTAACTGAATACCGGGTTCTGGCGGTTGTTGGCCATGGTCACCTGGTTCAGGAAGTTATCGGCACCGGGGTACGGCACCACGACCTTCACGAGCACCTGCGGGTTCACAGGCTTCTTGCTCTTCTTCGCGTAGGTTTCGTACGTAAAGAGGGACTGGGCACCGTTAATGATCTTCGGGCGCTCAATCACGAGCACCTTCTTACCATCGCGTTCCTTGGCGCGCAGGTCATCACCCGTGAGGGTCATACCGTTGTGCAGGAACGGGAAGTCGTCAATATTCACGTTCTCGTCGTCATTACGTTCCATGGTCTGGAAGGCATCGATGAGGGCCGCGTTCGTGTGCGTGAGGTTACCGAGGTAGGTACGGATGTTGCTCGAGACAATGGCCATGTTGTGCTTTGTCTTGAGGCGCTTACCGAGGGCTACGTGGTAATCGAAAATGGTGCGGATGGGGCAGAAACCGAGGAAGAGTTCGCCATGGTCGCTCGTGAGGTGGAGCGGCTCAGATTCCATCACAATTTCAAGCTTGTCGTCGGCGCTGCGGAGGTCGCGGGTAAGGTCGTCATGCTCGGCGATAATCTCGAGTTTCGCCTTCACTTCGTTCTTCCAGATATTGAGCTTGCGGCGCATATCCTTGAGGGTGCGTTCCAGTTCGCTATCGGTGAGGTCGCGGCTAGCCTTGGTACGGAGCACCGTAATCTGGAGGGTCTCCATGTACGGGCGGCTTGCCGGGGCGTCTTCGTCTTCTTCCTCGTCGCCATCGGAAATCTTCTTGACATCCCACGGGTCAGCCTCTTCACGCAGGGAGAGGAAGAACGGGTTGGTGGGGTCGCTCGTGCGGAAAACGGCAATCTGGAGCAGTTTGAGGTCGGAATTCAGGTGGGCAACAACCTTCTCGAGGGGGGTGTCCTCGTCCAGGAATATGAAGAACTCCATGAAGCCCTGAGAGTACTGGAAGCCGTGGAAACAGCCGTTTTCGTCCAGGTTCAGGTGCCGGAGAGCCTTTATTCGGTCGTTGGGATCGTTAGGGTTCAAGCTTAGGAGGCTAGCGACAAATGCCAGACGGCGTTCCTGCGATTTTGTTAGTTCCATTTTTTCCTCAACTATTATACCAGCGGTATACCATATAAAAACATTACATAATATACCAGTATCGTAATTCGCACACTAAAAATAGTTTCAAAACTACAATTTGAGTAAAAAAATAACAAATCTTTTGTAAAAACACTAGTACAAACGGCAAAAATTAGTGACCAAATGTGCAGAAAAACGTTTTTTTTCTTTTTTTCTGGAGCCCGTTCCGCAAATTCGAGTAAAAATACTATGATTTATGGCTAGAAACTATCGACAAGGAGTGACGTATGAATCTGCTTGAAATTATTGCCAAGGCAAAGGCCGAAAAAGCCAAATCGCTCGACCTGTCCCAGAAGGAGCTCCGCCTGCTCCCGCCCGAGCTTTTCGAAATCGACTCCCTCGAAGAACTGAACCTCGACCGCAACAAGCTGGTCGAGATCCCTGACGAAATTGCGAAACTCAAGAACCTGAAGAGCCTCTCGGTGAGCGAGAACGACCTGATGGAGCTCCCGGAGACCATCGGGGAACTCACAAAGTTGAACCACCTCTACCTGGGTTACAACAGCCTTTCCGAACTGCCCGCATCTGTCGGCAAACTCGTGAACCTGAATACGGTGAACATCGCGAAGAACCAGCTCCTTGACCTCCCGAAGGAAATCGGCAAGTGGGCAAAGGTCACTAAGCTCAGCCTCCATGACAACATGCTCTCCGAAATCCCCGCGACTATCGGCGACATGAAGAGCCTCGTGAAGCTCTACCTCGACAACAACGACCTGAATTCCATCCCGGCGACCCTCGGCAAGCTTGAGAACCTCGAGATTCTCATGGTTTCGGGCAACAACCTGAGCAGCGTACCCTCCGAACTGGGTAACCTCAAGAAGCTCCGCGAGTTCGTGCTCGACACGAACCAGCTTTCTACCCTCCCCGAATCGCTCACGCAGTGCGACAAGCTCGAGACCATCTCCGTCGTGGAAAACCCGATGGAAGAAGGAGTCCCGCACGCACTCCTGAACAAGAAGGGCCTGAAGGTCGACCAGTAGGCGCCAAAGGCGCAGTGCTGAATGTGGGGAACGAAGAATGTGAGGTGTGAAATGACAAATGAAAAATCAATCATTACACGCAGCACACCCCACATCCCACATTCCACATCCCACATTTTTTTCCTGCTGCTTGCAGCATTGCTTGCCGCCTGCAGCGACTTTCTAGTGCCTGTGGAAGGCACGCCCGCACCCAGCGAATACGAGTATAACTACTGGCTGCTGCAAAGGACATTCCTGTACGGTGACTGGCTACCGAACCTCCCCGCGGAGGGCGATTCCGTGCAGGCGCTCTACCGCGCCATACCCGACTCGGTCGACAGGTACACCCGCTATACGGAACCCGCACGCAGCGAGGCGGTTATCGAGTCCCGCAACACGAGTATCATTACCGGCGATATCGGCGTAGAGTTCATGCGTGACGTGAGCCTTACGCACCCGCTGTTCATCAACCGCGTGTACCCCGACGGCCCGGCCGACCGTGCAGGCGTCCCTAGGTACGGCAACGTACTCTCTATCAACGGGGTCGAACTCACCGGCGATGACGCCTACGCCACCTACAAGACTGTATTCAACGATACCGCGGACATCTCCCTCGAAATCGAGTTCAACGGGGAAGTCAAGACCTACGACATGAAGCGCGAAACCATCTACGCCCCGACAGTATTCGTGGACACGGTCGGCGGCTATGCGGTCATCAACATCCGCGAGTTCAAGCCCGACACGTACGACCGCGAGAACGGCACCTACGGCGAACTGAAGAAGTACCTGGAATCCTCTACAGGCGACAAGTCGCCACGCATTCTCGACCTCCGGAACAATCCCGGCGGGCACGTAGACCAGTGCATCCGCATGGCAGACCTGTTCGTAAAGGAGGGGACGCTTTCTTCCCGGATATGGTATGCGTTCTCGCCAGACGGGAAGCGCACCGAGTTCACCACAAAGACCGACGCCGCCGCGGGCGACCCCGGTGAAGGCGGAAAGTTCGTGCTGCTCGCAAACAACGGAAGCGCATCGTGTGCGGAGATTTTCGCGGCGGCGGTTACCGAGCTCGAGGATATCCCGCTCGTAGGCATTACCACCTACGGCAAGGGAATCGGGCAATCTTCCTGGAGCACGCCCGAAGGGGGGCTTGCCACCATCACTACGCTCGAGTTCTTTACCCCGAAGGGGAATTCGTACCACAAGAAAGGGCTCGTGCCCAAGTACCGCTGCGAAGGCGGCGCGAGCATCGCGTGCGCCATCGAGGCTGCCGAAGCACATTTCGGGAAGGCCTTGAACAAGAAGTTCGGCAATACACCCGCAGGCACATTGTTTGGGAATGGCGCCGCCGAACCGGAAATTATCGTGCCCGAAAGGCCACAATACGAAATTCCCGGTGGCGCACTTGTTGAAAATTTTATAGTTTGGTAAAGACAAAAAACTTCGGCAAGCAAAGCTAGCCTCGCGCATACGTAAACGTATGCGATAAAAAAGGAGAAGAATATGAAATTAACGCACCTGTTTATAGCGGTGCTAGCCACCGCGACATTACTGTTCCAGGCCTGTACGACATCGGGTGGAGACGACACCATCCTTAACCCATACATGGACGAGGATACCTTCAACCGTCTACCCCCAGACCAGCAGGAACTGCTCTTTACGAACTTCTTCCTCCAGGCGCTCTACGTCAATGCCGAAACAGAGGTCAGGGATGCCGACAGTTACCTTGGCGCAGGCGCAAGGAACGGCTTTACCGAAGAGGACTACGAGTTCCCCGACGTATCGTACATGTACGCGACCGTGAGCGACAACTTCACGAACTATTTTAGCCCCTATATCGCAGAAAGGATAATGAATCGGCTGGTCTATTCAGAATCGGCAGCAGGCATCGGCGCGGACTTCCAGGAGATTGTTGAGACCAATTGCAGCGAGTTCGACGGATTCTGCACCAATACAAGTACGCTCGTATTCAAGCACGTTTATATAAACGGCCCGGCAGACAAGGCGGGCGTACTCAAGGGCGACACGCTGCTTATGATTGACGGAAGGGAGCCCCGTAACGAGCTACACTTCAGGAGGCTCGAAGCCGTGTTCGATGCCGGGGAAACCATTCCCTTCTCCATCAAGCGCGGCGAAGACACCCTTGTCATCATGATTACTTTCGATGAATACTTCACCCCCACGGTCTATGTGGATTCCATCGAGTCCATCCCAGTAATCACCGTCACCGAATTTACGGACACGACTACGCTCGTTACCGGTACGTACGGCGAGTTCGTTGCCGCGCTGGAAGAAACGGCCGGAGCGACTTCGACCATCATCGACCTGCGCGGGAACCCGGGCGGAACCGTAGACCACTGCGTCAACATGGCGGCAGAACTGCTCCCCAAGAACGATACCGTCATCACGATAATCAGCCACACGATCGACACCCTTACCGAAGAACCCTACATCGACACGACAACCTATATTGCCGGAGAGGACGGTATCGGAGCCGGGCGCTACTACGTGCTGCTTGCGGATAGCAATAGCGCAAGTTGTGCAGAACTCATGGTGGCAGGTGTCGTAAGCAACACGAAATCACCGGTCGTGGGGCAAATCACCTACGGCAAGGCTATCGGGCAATCGTACCTGCAAACTATCGCAGGCGGCCTCACCGGCATTACCAGCATGAGGCTCCTGGACAAGAACGGGCAGACTTACCAGAAGTACGGGATTGTCCCTGACTTTGAGGAAGGCGACAGCACTCGGGCTTTGCAGATTGCAGCGACACTCGCGAAGGACGGGACCGTAAAGCGCACGCAGGGCTACGGCACCGTCGACAAGGGACACTTCACGCTCGCAAAGAGGCAGGGCAAGAAGGAACTTGACCGCGGGCTGTTTAAGGTAATTCGTAACCCGAAGAAAAAATTGCAATAAAAGAATAACAGTTTAAAGGAAAACCGCAGGGACTAACAGTCACTAGGTTTTACTCCCGAAACACACGGCTCTTAAGTGTGACAAAGCGACAAACTAATTTCGACCAGAGCCCCCGTGTGTTTTTTGGCGTAGGAACATGAATTGCTAAGCGAACACTTGAACAAAGTGATCGTGTGAGCGTGCAATTCGTGTCCAAAGCCAACATAATAAACAAAGGGCTCAGCGCCCGACTGCTTTTTCGCATTTCGACAGACTAAATGGCCCACCCACCCTCATTTAGTCTGTAATTTTGCAAACAAAGTAATCGATTTTTCTTGCTTTTTCAGGGAAAATGGCCACCAAACGTCGTATTTAACGCAGAATCTGCACAGAATACAATTAAAACACAAAATTTTGATACATACAAACTAATTTTTTACAGACTAAAAAGCTAGCTGTCCCACCTTTAGTCTGTAAATTTCGCAAAAAACGCCTCTGCGAGGATGACTGCGGATTATTTGCGTGGGCACCTAACGGTGCTTTGAGACTAGGGAGGGTGCCCACTGGGCTAGCCCTCCCTAAGACCCTCCCGACACTCGAAACAAGTTTCTTCGTGGGCACCTTCGGTGCAAAAAGAAAAGTCTCCGCATTGAACGGAGACTTTTCTACTGGTTTTTAAACCGTCTTATTCGGCCTTCGGGGCTTCTGCCGGCTTGGCTTCTGCCTTCGGGGCGGCGGGCTTGGCAGCCTTCACAGCCTTAGCGGGCTTGGCCGGTTCAGTCTTCGGGGCTTCAGGAGCCTTCGTGTCGATGAGTTCCATTTCGAACACAAGCAGGCTGTAGCCCGGGATCTGAGGAGGACGGCCGTACGGGCCATAAGCGAGGTCGAACGGAATCCATGCGGTAACCTTCTCACCCACCTTCATGAGCTTGAGCATTTCAGTCCAGCCCGGAATCACGGCGTTGATCGGGAATTCAAGCGGCTGGCCACGATCGATAGAGCTATCGAACTTAGTACCGTCGAGGAGCGTACCGGTGTAGTGAACCTTGACCACGTCGGAATCACCCGGAGTGGCGCCCGTACCTTCGGTGAGCACCTTGTACTGCAGGCCAGATTCGGTCGTTACGACGCCTTCGGCAGTCTTGTTCTGTTCGAGGAAGGCAGCACCTTCGCTCTTGCGCTTTTCAGAAGCGATGCTGTCCTTCTTCTGGGCTTCGAGCTGCTTCTGCTGCTGGATGTTCATAAGGGTAGCAAACACGGTGGAATCGTCCATCAGGTACTTGCTGGAATCGTGGTTGAAGCGATCCTTGAACGCCTGGATAAAGAGGTCGAGATCCAGTTCGATGGAATCACGGGCCACGAGCTGAGCGTACACCTGGTTGGCAAAGTGCGCACCGAAGGCATAGCTGTTCGTATCTTTCTGGGTAACCAGGGCGGTCTTGGCCGGAGCGGTCTTACTCGGGCACAGCTGGTCACAGCCGGTCATGAGCATGGCGAGGGCGCCAGCAGCAATAATCAATTTTGTTTTCATAGAATCCTCTTTTTGAGTTTTATAGACGTACTTAAAATAGCAAATCAAACGTGATTTTTCTCACATAAAAGTATTTTTTACACATTCTTTTCGTATATTATGGCTTAAAGTTCAATTTTATCCCTTTTAAGGTTTTTCTATGTGCGGAATCGTCGGATACATCGGTCAAAACGAAGCTTTGCCTATACTGATCGGAGGGCTCAAGAAGCTTGAGTACCGCGGATACGACAGCTCGGGTATCGCCGTCATCGATAACGGAAGTATCCACGTGGTAAAGGCTTCGGGCAAGATCAGCGCACTCGAAGACAAGCTGAAGTCGCAGGCCGTCACCGGAAAGACAGGCATCGCGCATACGCGCTGGGCCACCCACGGCGCGCCCACCGTAGAGAACGCTCACCCGCACGTAAGTTTCGACGGAAAGATTTCGATTGTCCACAACGGCATCATCGAGAACTACGCAAGCCTCAAGGCAAAACTCATTTCGGAAGGCGTCAAGTTCCAGTCCGAAACCGATACCGAGGTTTTGGCACACCTCATCGCCCGCTTCTACAAGGGCGACCTGAAGGCGGCCGTCCTCAAGGCTCTCGCCCAGGTGGAAGGTACGTTCGGCCTTGCCGTCATCTGCAGCGAGGAACCGGGTACGCTCATCGGGGCGCGCCGCGGCAGCCCGCTGATTCTCGGCATCGGGAACAACTCCGAATTTTTCCTCGCGAGCGACGTTTCTGCAATCATCAACCACACGCAGAAAGTTGTCTACCTCGACGACAACGATATCGTGCAGATTACGGGCAACGACTACTCCATCGTGAACATGAACAGCCACGAGGTGCAGCGCGAAGTCAAGGATGTGGAATTCGATGCGGACGCCGTCGCGAAGGGCGGGTTTGCGCACTTCATGCTGAAAGAAATTTTCGAGCAGCCCGAAGTGCTCCGCAACACCATGCGTGGCCGCCTGCTCACCGCCGAAGGTAACGCAAAACTCGCGGGCCTCGACACGAACATCAAGGAACTGAGGAACATCAACCGCATCATCATTACCGCATGCGGCACGAGCTACTACGCAGGCATGGTCGGCGAATACATGATTGAAGACCTGGCAGGCGTCCCGGTGGAAGTCGAGTACGCCTCCGAATTCCGCTACCGCAACCCCATCATCAAGCCGGGCACACTCGTACTCGCCATCAGCCAGTCGGGCGAAACCGCCGACACGCTTGCCGCCCTCAAGGAGGCTCAGCAGAAGGGTGCGACCGCACTTGCCATCTGTAACGGCGTGGGCTCCACCATTGCCCGCACGAGCGACGGCGGCGTGTACCTGCACGCAGGCCCCGAAATTGGCGTGGCTAGCACCAAGGCGTTCACCAGCCAGGTGACCGTGCTCGCCATGATAGCCCTCTTGCTCGGTCGCCAGCGCAGACTCAGCTTTGAATCGGGCGCAGACATCGTGAAGGCAATGCAGGATCTCCCCGCACTCGTGGAACAGACTCTCCAGCTTTCGGACCAGATTGCAGGCATTGCACAGAAGTACGCAAAGGCCAACAACTTCCTATACCTGGGCCGCCACTTCAACTATCCCGTGGCCATGGAAGGAGCCCTGAAACTCAAGGAAATAAGCTACATCCACGCCGAAGGCTACCCCGCCGCCGAAATGAAGCACGGTCCGATTGCCCTTATCGACGAGAACATGCCGGTAGTCGTGATTGCCCCGAAGGATGCGCTGTTCGACAAGGTCATCAGCAACGTGCGCGAAATCAAGGCACGTGGCGGACGCGTCATTGCAGTCACCACCGAAGACTGCAAGCCGCTCGACGAGTTTGCGGACCACCTCATCAGGGTTCCGAAAACTATCCCGATGCTCATGCCTATCGTGACATGCGTCCCGCTGCAACTCCTCGCCTACCACATCGCCGTACTCCGCGGCAACGACGTGGACCAGCCGCGCAACCTCGCGAAGAGCGTGACGGTGGAATAAGGGCGATATTACTACATTTAAGCCAATGACCGAAATCGAGGAACAGGAAGACTACGAAGTCCGCATAGGCTCCTTTAACGGGCCGATGGACCTGCTCGTGTACCTTGTCCAGAAGAAGGAAATGTCGCTGGACCAGATCCCGATTGCAGAAATCGCGGACGACTTCCTCGCATGGGTCAACAAGATTGGGGTGACCGACCTCTCGAAGGCGGGCGACTTCTTGTACATGGCGAGCCGCCTGATGGCCCTCAAGGTGCAGGAACTGCTCCCGGCCGAAGAACGCGACCCGGAACTTGTCGAGGAATACAACGCCGACCGCGAAAAGCTGATGCAGGAGATGCTCGAGTACCAGCGCTACAAGCAGGTCGCGGGCGGGCTCCAGGAAATGGAAAGCGAGAACTACGGCACCTACAGCCGCGGGCGCCTCGAAAAGACGCAGAACGATGAGGACACGCTCGCCGACGCGAATATCTGGCAGCTTTTCCGCGCGTACCAGAAGAGCCTCAAGACCAAGATTTCGGATACGGTCCACCACATTGAGCTGGACTACGTAACCATTCAGGACCGGCAACAGGCGATAAACAATTACCTCTCGGTAAACGGGCGCGCACTCTTCGAGGAACTGCTCGATAACGACAGCCACCCGATTGTAGCCGCAGTGACCTTCATGGCACTCCTCGAGATGATTAAGACCGACGAGGTGGTGTTCCGCCAGAGCGAACTTTTTGGCCCCATCTGGATTTACCGCAAGAAGAACAACCCGGATTATGCCGACGAGATGGCGCGCGAGACCGTGTTCTACTCGAAGGACCCGGACGTGAAACCCGGCCTGGTGGAAGAAATCCGCAACATGGCGCTGGCCCGCTCGCAGGCAGGCAGCGTAGGCGATATCGCCGCCGTCATGAAAGAAGCCGTGCTCTGGACTACCCGCGGCAGAAATGTGACCGAAGAAGACCTGCAAGCCATGCTCGAAGGGCGCGAGGACCTGAGCGAAGTTCAGGACAACCCGTTCGCCGAGATGATGAAGGAAGACGAAGCCGCCGAGGCGGCGATGTCCGGCGCACCGGCCGATAGTTCTGTTCCGGCGAATAAATCCGCCCCGACAGAAAGTGTATCGCAGGCAGTTGATGCCGCGGCTCCGGTAGAAAATGTGGCACAAGATGTGCCGCCGGCTGAAGAAGCCGTTGCTCCGATGGAAAGTGTATCTCCGGTTGAAGAAAGCGTGTCGCCGGCAGTTGATGCCGCGGGTACAGATAAAGTAATTGAAGAAACGAAACCCGCCGACACGTCAAAGATGTCTGACGAGGAATTCGAGGCGTTCATGAAAAAGGCCCAGGCGTTCTACGACACCCAGGCAAAATCTTCGGATAATGAGGACTCTCCGGCAGAAGACGCAGCTCCGGAAGACGATGACGATTTCCCGTCACTGGAAGTTCATTCCAGTAACGATTAATAATTTACCCATTAATCCCAATTAATACTTGGGGGCGGATCCTTCAGGTCCTTGTTCTGCTTGGCAGCCTCAAACTTCTTTTCCAGGAGTTCGGCGCGGTTCTTCTGCGCTTCCTTCGCGGCGGCAAATTTCGCCTCCAAATCGGAACTGCGCGATTTCTGTTCCTTCAAGAAGTCATCGAAGGACTTGACCTCCTTCTTGAATTCCTTATGGCTCAGCACCTCGCCCGTATCGGCATCCACGACGATTTCGCCCTTGCACATGGGGCATTCAATGGTAAGCGTCTTCACGGCCATAACGCCCCCTAGTTCCTGCGCCCGCCAATGAGTCCTGCGCGGTAAGCCCAGTAGAGCAACTGGAGAATCGAAGAAATTGCGGCCGCCACGTAGGTCAGGCCCGCGGCAAGCAGCACGCCCGAAACCGTATTGTACTCGCGGCCCTGCGCCACCACATCCATGCGGGCGAGCGCCTTCTTCGCACGGCTAGAGGCATCGAATTCCACAGGCACGGTCACCAGCGTAAAGAGCGTCGTTGCGGCAAACAGGAGCACGCCCACGATAGATACCGGCTGGCCTATCGCCTTCCCGAAACTCATGAGCATGATGCCGATAATCACGAGCCACGGCCCGAGATTGTTACCGATATTTGCGACCGGAACGATTGCCGAGCGCAACCACATCGGGAAATACCCCTGCGCATGCTGGATGGCATGACCCACCTCATGAGCGGCGACACCCGCGGCACTCGCGTTACGCCCGTTGTACACTTCCGGAGAAAGGTTGAGCGTCTTGTTGAGCGGGTTGTAATGGTCCGAAAGGAACCCTTGGTGCTGCAGCACCTTCACGTCGGTAATGCCCGCATCCATGAGGATTGCCTTCGCCACGTCGGCACCGGTAAGCCCGCTGGAAATGTTCACCTTCTGCCCCGCATTGAAGCGCGACTTGACCAGCAGCGAGACAAAACCCGAAAGGGCGAGCGTCACCACGAGAATAATCATGTATAGAGGATCGAACATCATAATGTTACATGTCTCCTATGTCTATTTTGGCCTTGTCACGGGCACGGGTTAAAAGAAGTCCTAGTATCAAATATACTACAGCCTGGATTGCAAGCTGGTACAGCTTGGGCGCAACCTCGTATATATCGGCCCCCATCTGCTCGATGGACAGCCATGCCGGAACCGCAAACGTGCTCGGCAGTATGTACGATATCGAGACCATCCAGCGGGGCATCAGGTAACTGGGCCAACTGAAGTTCGCGAGGAACAGTATCGGAATCGACAGGTACAGGAACAACTGCATGCTGGATTCGCGACGCAGGAACACCTGCGACACGACCATGCCCAGGTTGATGACCGAAGCCAGGAACACGATGGAGAACACCACCATGGGCAAAAGTTCACCACGTCGCGGGAAATCGAACAGGTTGTAGATGATGCAGTGATAGAAGAGGATAAACGAGCAGTAGTGCAAAAAATAAGCAAGCGCACGGCCAAAGTAGCGGTATTCGGCAGTCTCGTTCTCGACGGGACTGTCACGGAATTTTTTGCGGAACCGCCTGTGGGCGCGCGAACCGCCCAAGACGCAGATACCGATAATGAGCGACTGTTGCAGAATCACCACGAGCACGCTCGGCACCACATAGTTGGAGTAGCTACCCGAGCTGTTGAACATTGTCTGGATGCTGATGGGAATCGGGTCGCGCATGGCAATCGCCTTCGCGGAAGGCACTTTTTTGCCCAAGGCAATCTGCTTTACTTTGTTTGTAGCACCGACGGTAAGCGCGCATGTCGAGAACGCCGTACCTATGGCTCCATGCAGCATCACGTAGGCACCGTGCGTAAAGATGTTCACCGAAACGGGGCGCTTGGCGCGGATGTCCTTCTCCATGTTCTCGGGGATAACCATAAACCCGAATATCTCCTCGCGGGCCATGGCCGCCTCGGCCTCGTTCATTTCGGCATAGATAGACTTGACCTCTATCTGCTGGGCAGCGGATGCCATGCGGATAAGGTCGCGCGACATCGCAGTATTGTCGAGGTCGACAACTGCAACCGGTACCTTCGATACCGTCTGGTTGATGTAGGGGGTCGGGTAATAGAACGCATACAGGACCCCTGCCACCACAAGGAGGAGAATTGCGGCAGGGTCCGTGTAGAAGAGCTTCCACTCCGCGAAGGCAACTTTCCAGAGGCGACGAATCATGTTACCGCCTCCGTTTTGGTGTCCATACCGGCGACATCCATGCCGGAGGACTGCCCGCGGGCAGCTTCACGGCGCAGGTGCTGTTTCCAGCGCATCGACATGAGGAGCGCGCCGAGTATATTCCAGAATATCGCCATCCCGATAAGAATTTTCATGGACTGCCACGCGGGTTCCATGCTCACATCGCCGAGGAGCATCATGGACTGCACCTTGAGTGCGTGCGTGAGCGGGAGAACAAACGCAAAGCAGCGCACGGCAAAGGGCATCGCCATCACCGGGAAGGTCTGGCCCGCAAACGCGAACGCGGGACTCCCGATAACGCCCGCCGCACCTGTCGCTATGCGCATCACGCCCACCACGCCTACAAAAACGATCCCTGCACCCGAACAGGCGCATATCATAAACAACTGCGCGGCAGCAGTCATGACAAATTCATCGAACGTGAGCGGGGCGAGCATCCTGTGGCAATAGGCGTAGCAGCCCATCAGTTCGAGCCAGAGAGCGATGTTCATCGGGAATACGCTCGCCACCCACAGGGTAAGGCGCGAACCGCCCGCATAGCGGATCATCTCGGTAACGCGATGGTCACGAAGCGGGAACGAGAGTACATACACGCCCACAATCATCGCCGCGAGGTGGAAAATCGCCGTCACGAGCCCGAGCGCTAAAAACCCCTGGTAATTGCCCTCCACGTTCCCCACGGAATGGATTTCGGTCTTTACCGGGTCGGCGATTTCGGGCACGAACATCTCGCTACCCACAGAAGAAATTACAGAGCGAATTTCCTTGGTCGCGAACATGTTCGTGAGGTAATTCTGCCCGCTGGAATACACGGGGATCACGGGAGTCTCAAGCCGGAGCGCACGGCGTTCCAGTTCGTTCGGGAGCACCAGGAACCCCTGCAAATCCCCGCGGACTACCGCACGTTCGCATTCATTCATGCTGCCGCATTCAAGCTTCACGTCCAGAACGGGGCTCGAACGCAAGCGGGCATTTATCTTGTCCGCAAGCCTGCTGTCGTCTTGCATCACGATGCCTATGGGCACGTGCTGCACAATCTGCGACGTGAACATGCCCATGGTAAAAAGCGATACGCCCACGGGCAACACCAGGAGAATCATCCACAACACGATATTGTGGCTGAAGTAGATTTTCCTGATGGTATTCAGCAGGCCATTCAAAATCATGGCAAATCCCTGCTACTGGATTGCATCTACAGAAAGGAGCACGCTCATGCCGGGGCGCAGGTTTTCGACCTTCTGCGTGGGGCGCAGGCGCACCTCGAACGTCTTGAGGTCGAACCCGCCACTTTCCTTGCTGCTGCGCCAGGTGGCATAGTCACCCACGGAAGCAATGTAGCTCACTTCCATTTCGACCTGCCTGTCGAGCGCCGGAATGCTGAGGGTAAACTTCCTGCCCTTGTACACGTTCTTGAGCATATCCTCGCGCAGGTGGAATACCGCCCAGGCATCGTCCAGGTCGGTCACCGCGATTACGGGCATACCCGAGCCCACGACCTCGCCTTCCTCGGCAAGCTTGAGCGACACTTCGCCGCTGATGGGGCTACGGATCTTAGTTTCTTCGAGGTAGGCATCCACCTCGGCGGTGGCGCCGCGGGCCTGCATCACGAGGGCGTTTGCGGCAGCCTTGTCTTCGCTGCGGGCGCCGGCCACAGCCTGGTTGTACTGCGCCTTCGCGGCGTCGGCAGCGGACTGGCTCGCCTTCATCTGGGTTTCGGCCTCGTCGCGTTTTTGCAGCGGGAGCACGCCCTCGTTATAGAGTTTCTGCACACGGTCGTAGGTGTTCTTCGCGAGCGTCGCCGCATCCTGGGCGCGGTCGGCCATCGCCTTGAGGGCGGTAATGTCTTCACTGCGAGCACCATTGCGGGCCTTGCTCGCCTGGGCGCGTGCGGCACCGAGGGCGCCCTGCGCCTGCATCTTCTTGGCCTCGATTTCGGGGCTGCTGATAATCGCCACGATGGAATCCTTGATGACGATGTCGCCCTCGTGCACGAACAGGCGTTCGATGCGGCCGGGGACCTTCCCGGCCACGAGCACGCGCCGTGCTTCCATTTGCCCTTGCAGGAACTGCTCACGCGGGGCGGTCGCGAATTTTTGCAACTGCATTATGCCAAGCACCACGAGGACAATCAACGCGGCGACAACTATAACCTTTCCGAGAGTTTTCAGCACGTTCATTATTTTTTCTCCGTATTTTCATTTGCAGGCAATTGTTCGGCAGGCGCTGCACCCGCAGTATTTTCTGCAGGTTGCGCAGCGGGCGACTCGCCCGTAGCATCGCTAGCGGGGGCCGGTGCGGCAGCATTACCGGCCGTCGTATCGGCAGGCTGTGCGGCAGCAGCATCTGCGGCAGGTTCAGCGGTCGGAGCGGCAGCAGGCGTTTCTGCCGGCGCCGTTTCTTCCGGCTTTTCCACCGGGCGGGTCGCATTCAGCATCGTCCCTGCATCGGAAACCTCTCCCGAGGCTTCCAAGAGTCCAAGCCATGCAATAACTGCATCGAAATGCGCCTTCAGGTCGGCCACCTGCATGCGCGCAAGCGCGAGTTCCGCATCCACCACGTCAAGCCCGGTTGCAAGACCCGCCTCGTAGGCACGCGTCTGGCTGCGGAGCGCCTCGTCGGCGAGCTCACGCGTCTTGACGAGGCTCGTGAGGCGGCCCCGTGCATGTTCCAGTTCACGCCAGCGCTTTTCGACCAGCAGGTTGATATTATCAAGCGTCTGTTCTTCCTTGCTCGAGAGCGAGCGTTCCATCGCCTTCGCAGAACTCACCTTCGCGCGCGATTCCTTCCCGCCCAAAATCGGCAAGTCCCACTGCGCCTTCGCGCCCACTGCCCACTCGGGCTCCAGAATCGTCAAATCCTTCGTGTAGAGTTCACGATAGCCAAAAAGCGCAACAGTCGGGAACCAGTCGGCGCGTGCGGCCCGGATGGCATCCTGGCTGCGCTTACGTTCCGTACGGAGCTGCCTGAGCCCCGGGTGCTTTTCGCGGGCAAGTTGCTTGAACTCTTCCATGCTGTGTATAATCTCCGGGGCTTCCACCGGGGTCGTCGCCGTAATGCTCGTGTCCGTGTGCAACAGGCTTGCAAGCGCCATGCGGGCAAGCGACTGGTCACGCAAGGCATCTTCATAGGCGTTCTGCGCCTCGGCAAGCGCCACCTCTGCACGCAGGCGTTCCGCCTTGCTAATCTGCCCGCCTTCCTCGAGTTTCTTGGAGCGTTCCAGATGCCCTTCCAGGTTCTTCATCGTGGATTCGCGCATTACGGAAAGTTCCTCGGTAAGGCGCAGCGTAAAGTACTTGGTCGCCACATCCATCAGGATGGTGTTCTGGGCCATGTCGAATTCCGCCTTGCGGGCATTCACGTTCTCTTTCGCGGCATCGTATGCCGAATAAATCTTGAGGCCGGTAAAGATGGGCCACACCACGGTCACGCGAGCATTGAAGAACACGTCGTCCTGCACCTTCATGCCAAAGTCGCTTTCTTCGATCTTCTTTGTAGCGGCATCGCCATAGGAATCCGCAGCCTGCTGAGCAAGGGTATTCACCTTGTTGCTTCCCATAACACCACTACGAATTTCATCGGCCCTCTGGTCTACCATGCTCTTTGCAGTCGCCTCGTCAAGCCCTGCGGCCATGGCCTGTTTAACGGCATCGTTATAGGCACTTGTATAGGCCATGTTATAGGCAGAAAGGTACGCCTTCGAATATGCGGCAGCACCCGCCACTTCACTCAAGGGGCCCTGCAACTTCGAGAGGTCAATCATTATGGGGTCGTTAATCTTCGTGACACCCGCCGAAAGAGAAACCTTGGGCAGGAATCGCGAAAAGGCCTCGCTCTGGCCACTCTCGGCCATCTCAACCTTGGCCTTCTCGGCCTTGATCTGCGAGTTGTTTGACTTCGCCATTTCAAGCGCCTCCTGCAGCGTAAGCGGGGCGCCCATGGCAGCAATGCTAAGTGAAACGATAAAGACCAAACATTTTTTCATAACTCCAAAAAAATACATTTTTATATAGGCAAGGGCAACTCCGTTCATCCCCCTATTTATGCAAAATATCCGTACCCCGTGTATACAAAAAGGAGCCCGTATTTTGCGGGCTCCCTTCAATGCTTATCTTAACGTTTTATTAAACTGATTTAAAGCGTACCGGGGGTCGGAACGTCGACTTTCCAGGCCTTCGCCTCGTAACCCATGGTGGTCACGTCAACACGGTGCAGGCTGTAGCCAAAGCCATCCGCTTCGGCAAGGCCTTCCCAGTCATCGGAATAGAGCGTGGCGTCGTGCCACACGTAGAAGTACTTGGTAATCGAAGGATCCTTGGCATCCTTTTCGCTAGCGAAGGGTTCCTTCACCGCAATCGTTTCACCGCGGTTCGAGAGCTTGCCCTTGTAGGTCAGGATCTGCACATCCGTAGGAATCTGGTAGGTCGAGCGGACGAAATCAGCATCCCACTTGGTAATGCCGAACGCCTGCATGTCCACATCCTCGAGCACCTCGGGGATCAGGAGCATCAGGCCCTTCGCCGGGATGGTCGTGCTGATGAATTCCATGTTGATGCCCTCGATCTTCCAGCCCTTCGGCAGGGAGGAATTGTAGAGCGTCACGGGAGCATCCGAGCCGTTCACGATTTCCATAAATTCGAACGGAACAGTCGTGTTGCTTGATGCCGGATGGTAATGGATTTCGTTGATGTAGACGGAACCCACCTGAAGTGCGGAGTTTGCCGCACCCGGCGTTGCCGTAGCAAGCGGGCCCTGGGCGGTAGAACCGTCAGTAAGGTCTACAACACCGCTCGTTGCCTTAGTAGCAGGCACCCAGATGCTCGATTCGTCACCTTCCTGCGGGCCACGCAGGTAGAACTCGCCACCATCAGGGGCGACAATCAGTTCGGAGTCAAATGCAATCGTGGCATCAAGAACGAGGTAGCCATTCGCAGGTACAATTCCCGACTTGATGGTGAGCGTCTGGTTGCGGCGCTTGACCTCGAGAGTCCAGCCCGTGAGATCCACGGCCTGATCGCCCGCGTTATAGACCTCGATCCAGGATTCCTCGCCAATCGCGTATGGTTTGATTTCGTTGATACGCACCTTCGTCGGGGCAACCCACGTGTCATTACCTACACCAGGAGTGCCACCATCAGCCTGGCTAGCCGCCCAGGAATTGGGCTGGGCCGCGTTGCCACCCAGGTACACGAGGGAACGGCCATTGCCATCGGCAAGGCTCGGCCAAGGAGGTTCGTTACTGAAGGCGCAGCTCACGTCGCCTTCGCCCTGGACCTTCACGTTGACCACGTCACCTTCGTTGATGAGCTTGACCGTAGAGGCATTGTCCCACGGGCCAAAGACCCTACCGCTAAACGTCGGGTAGGCCGCGGCAAATGCGGCGAGGTCGTTCGTGACCACAACGTATTCACCCTTCTTGAGGGGTTCTGCCGGGAACGTGTAGTCCACGGCACCGCTCAGGTGGAGGAAGAAGTTCTGCATGTTGTCCATGTCCATGCCGCCAGCGATGTAGATTTCAATCCACTCGAGCTTGGAATCCTTCGCGTGGTACATGATTTCGGAGCAGGCCATCTGCGGTTCAGCATTGTCCGCAATGGAGGAGCTGGACTTTGGCGTAGGAGTAGCGCTGCTACCGGGAACATCGCCACTGCTACCCGGGATATTGCCACTGCTGTCCGGAGAACTGCCGGAATCGACAGGCCCGACAGGGTCACTGCTCGAATCGTCGGAGCATGCCGAGAACGCACCGAGCATCGAGATAAGGGTTCCAGTCAAAAGCCACTTTTTCATATCCATAAGGGCCATCCTTTTTGAGGTTTTCACTCTTTAAAAAAATCCTAGAAATTGCCCGCCAGCTTTGTCCAGTACGGGGACTTGAACCGGCGAGGGTTCTCGTAAACACGTTTCCATTCGGCTGCCGCATTACCGAATTTAGAAAATGCGGCGTGCTTGAGGTTCAAAAATCTTATCAGGTCGAACATCCAGTAAGGAACCTGTGAGCAAGGACACTTTAATTCGAGAACTGCGTCGGCTCCGGGCTGGAAAAACCTCGGTAATCCCGTGGAATGCATGTAATGCGGGTCCACCGTATAGTCAAAACCGTTCTCCTCGCGGAAGCGCATGCCCGTATCGATGGTGACGCGGGAATATTCCTCGCGTAGCCCGAACCAGGCGCGGCGCTTGTACTGCGTAAGCAGGCGCGGGTGCGCCCCGTGAAGTTCCGTCTTGTACAGGAAATCCTTGAGGTACATGCGGTCCTTCTCGCCCTTGCAGGGCCATTCATCGGGTTTCATATGCCAGACTTCGCCCGGGTTGATTCCCTTGATGGTCGCGCGACTCTTGTAGCAGATACTCTTGATCTTGCGCTTGACCTCAAAATGGAACGTGCCGTCCTGTGCGGGGTGTTCGCCGTAGGTACGGATACGCATGTTGAAGCGGTCCAGCAGCTGCTTCTTTTTCCAGCCGAGGAACGTCCACTTCGGGGTATCCAGGTAGAGGTTCGTAATCCAGTAAAAACCGCCCGGAGTAATCTTGGAATAATAGTCCTCTTCGCAGTACGGCGCAAGGAAGGCACCAATCCGGTCCGCCCATTCGACGGGGATGTGGTACTTGAGCTCGAAACGTTCGAGGAGGCTAAAACCGCGGGCTTCTGCCATTTTACTTCAGCGCCTCGCGGAGATGGTTCACGACGCCTTCACGTGCCAAGATGCCTGCGTAGTTGAGCAGTTCGAGGTAGCGGAAGAAAATGTCGTACTCAAGCTTCACTGCCTTCATGTCGCTTTCAAGCGCACTTTCCTTGGCACGCAAAAGAAGCAGCGGGTCGGAACCGGCATTGCGGGCGAACTGTTCCATGAACCCGCTCGCGCCCACCTGTTCCACGAATTCCTTCTGCACCTTCCACTGGCCAATCAACGCCAGCACTTCTTCGGTGAGGCGGGCGACCTTCTGGTTAATATCGCGCACGTCACCGAGGTAATCGCTTTCGGCGTCAAGCTTTGCCACCTGGAACTTGAGGTCGGAATCCCTACCGCTATCGAAGAACGGCAGGCGGAAGGCAAGATTCACGAAGAACTTGTCGGCAGTCTTGCGGTTGTCCTTATCCGGAACGAGGATGCTGGCCGTGGCACTGCAGTTGAGCGCGCTCGTGCAACCCGTCTTAGACTGGAACTCGTCCTTGTAGTCGGCATACACGCCTGTACCGTAAATGTCGGAGGCGTCCAGGTCCTTGTACTTTTCCAGCAGGGATTCAATCTGCAAGGAGTACCCGATACCGATATGCGAGATGTAGTCGCGGCCCTTGCTCACATCTTGCTTGGCCTGCGCCACTTCACTGTCGCGCTTGCCGCGGGCCATAGCCACCAGCGGGAAGTTCTCGTTCACTTCCACGCCATTCGAGAGGTTCTGGGCAAGTTCTTCCATCGTGGGGAGGAACGTGGAGTCCAGATCCACTTCATCGAAGTCGGGCACCCAGATTTTCATCTTGAGTTCCGCATCGCGGAGCGCCGTGCTGTCAGAGAGCAGATCGGCGCGGATGGAGGCGCCCTTCTCGAGCGTGCTCATCAGGTCTTCGGCATTGAACGTGGCCGAACCCGACTTGAGATGCAAGACTTCGACGCGGTCGGCGTTCACCTGCAACAACTGCTTGTTGATTTCGTTAATCTTCTTGCGCATCACATAGCGCACGCCGCGTTCGTAACGGTCGTAGAGCAACAGCGAACGTTCCACGCCAAAACGGGCCTTTTCGTAGTCCCTAACGGCATCGGCACGTTCCTTGTCGGCGCTACTTTCTCCGAAAGGCTTTGGGGTCATGCGCAGTTCAAAATCGTGTTTTGCAAAACTAAAACCGTCCAGCTGGTAACGCAGTTCCAGCTTGTCCCAGAGCTTCGTATTCCTTTCGCCGGCAGTAGCCTCGGAACGCTTCTGTGCAGCCTCGTAACGGGGGTCGCTCTGTGCAGACTGGATGAGTCTGTCCCACGTGAGCGGGCCTGCAAATACCGCAGCCGAAAGCAATGCGGGGAGTGCAAAAATGCGCTTCATTATTTCTTACCGTCTTTCTTGAGGTGTTTAACGCTTGTCTCGGTGATGGTCACCATCTCGCCCAAAAGGAACGGGTTGTCGTCGGAGATCTTGATGGTCACTTCGCGGCCATAGACAGGCATTTCGGGCATCTTCCACATACGGGTCGGGAACGCGACAATGCGGCTCGAGAGGCCGACAACTTCGCCGATGACCGCCTTGCCCGTACCGGCGAGCGTAGTCACCTTCACGGCTTCGCCCACGTTCATGTTCTGGTAAATCTGTTCGTTGATGTATCCGCGCACCAGGGTCGGACGCTTGTGGGTCAGTGTCACGATCGGGGCGAAGCTAGAAACTTTTTCGCCGTCGCGCACGTTCACGTCACCCACCACCCAGTTTTCCTTGGCAATCTGGATGAGTTCTTCCTGCTGCTTCTTGAGCTCTTCGAGTTCCTTCTTCAGGTTCTCGGCTTCGCTCTTGCCGCTGGTCTTCTGGAGCCTGCCGCTACCACGGAGGAGGGCAATCTGTTCGTTCGCGCTCTTGGTAGCAAGGGCGAGCTCGTTCTTGAGGCTCTTGATGCGCATGGCCATTGCGTCGTTGCCGTCCGTGCCGGACTTGGAGTTCGAGAGGCTCTTGAGCTTTGCGGAAATGGCCTTGTTGTTCTGGTATTCCGTCTCGAGGTTGCGGATTTCGGCAGAGAGGGCCAGGCGGCGGGTCTCGAGGTTCGCCTTGACTTCGGCCACCTTCTGGTCGATTTCGGCGGAACTCAGGTTGCTGCGGCCTTCGAGGGCATCAAGTTCGCGGGTCAGTTCCGAAATGCGGAGGTTCAGGTCGGGGCGGTTGATTTCGACAATCGTGTCGCCTACCTGGATTTCCTGGCCGGGAACCACGTGCACCTTCACGATTTCGGTCGCGCTCGGCACGCTGATGATAGTTTCGCTCGCTTCGGCGATGCCGCGGAACATGGCGGCCTTTCCCTGGTACATAAAGCCAAGCACAATGGCCAAGATGACGCAAATAATCCAAGCAATGGAGAGCTTATGGCCATAAACGTAGGCCACGCCGGCATTGTTCTTGTGGGTATTCCAGAAATTATCGAGGAGATCTTCCAAAAAACGCATTGTCTATCTCCTTACATCTCTGTGGTGGCGTCCTGCATCATGAACTGCACGTCCGAGATGCCTTCGATCTTGGAAAGGTCGTTTAGGATTTCGGCGGCGGGTTTCGTCGCACGGAGCCTAATCTGGTAAGCGACATCGAGACGGGCACCACCATCGACTTCGCGCATGGTGATGAGAATGAACGTTTTGAGACTCGTCTTCATGATCTGTTCGACCTGGGCACGCGCATCACCTTCGTTGGGGAGGGCGAAGCGGAGCATGCCGTCAAAGAAGTGCTTGGTGCCAAGGCCCGTACGCGAAAGCAGGAAGGCAACACAGCAGAAGGCGACAGTACCACCGGCGGCGGCACCCCATGCATACACGCCACATCCGATACCCGCACCCAGCGACGCGAAGATGAACATGATGTCTCGCGGGTCCTTGAAACTCGTACGGAAGCGGACCACCGAGAGAGCACCCATCATACCGAGACCGCGGCCCACGTTATCACCGATGGCCTGCATAATCATCGCAGCAGCAACCGAGCTCAGGACGATACCCTGGACAAAGTTGCGGGAATAGGAAAGTCCAAGGAAGGTCTTTTCGTATGTCCAGCCGATAATGGAAGAAAGGATGAAGGCCAATGTCAGCGTGTAGATCAACGTAATGATCGTCGCATTGGTCGTACTGGATTGGACCGCAAGAAGGTCGAGCATGTTTTACTCCATATAGGTTTGCTTTTTGTTCCCATAATCTACTTAAATAACGCCGTTTTTAGGGCATTTTCTTGTAAAAATGGGTCAACAAAGAGCCATTATAATAACGTTTCATCCGAAAAATAGATAAAAACTCCCGAAATTCCTTGTAAAGATGCGTTAATAAAGCATTCTCCGTTGTAAAAAAGAACATCAAAAAAGGATGTTTTTTCGGAACAGTTCGTTCCAAGAAAAAAAAAGATGGCCGCAAGGCCATCCTTTTTTCAAATCCAAGATTTGAAGTTTACTTCTTCAGGAATTCATTTATTCCCGCAGCCGCCCTACGGCCTTCTCCCATAGCAAGGATTACGGTAGCAGCGCCGAGCACGATGTCACCACCGGCATAAACCTTCTCCATGAAGGTCTTGTTGGCGGCAGCATCTTCGAGAAGGATGTGCCCCTTCTTGTCGACGGAGAGTTCCGGCGTGGTGTTGCTGATGAGCGGGTTGGAACCGTTACCGATAGCAACGAGCACGGTATCGCATTCAATTTCGAAGCTTGCACCTTCGACCTTGACCGGACGCGGACGACCCTTTTCATCGGGTTCGCCGAGTTCGTACTTGTCGACGAGCATGCCGCGCACGTGGCCGGCTTCGTCGCCAAGAATCTTGGCCGGGTTCTGCAGAACGCAGAATTCGACACCCTCTTCCT
>JAGAAW010000135.1 GCA_017615055.1 Fibrobacter sp. | reverse complement strand
TGCGTTACCATTCTAACGAATCGCCTCGGCAGCCTTGTTCAATTCATCGAAGAAACGTTTGGTAGCTTCTTCATTTGCTTTGCGAGCGTCTTCGGCGGCTTCCCTCATTATTTGGGCAAGCATTTCGTCGGTCGGCTCTTCCATGTCCGTCAATCGATACGAATCAATGTTTTTTGTTGTCGTCATGTACTACTCCATGCCTGCGTTCATGTATTTAATATACATTTTTTTAGCCGTTTTCCATCGACTCTAATTCGCAAAGTTCATGAACAACGCCCTTTCCGGCGTTGAGCTGTTCGATGCCTTTTTTGAGGGCTTCGATGTCGCTGGCATTGTAGCGGGCGACGGGTTCGCGTACTTCGAAGGGGATACGACGCTCGTTGATGACGTTTTTCACGAACATGTAAATGGCGGCAGAAGTGGACAGCCCCACATTGCTGCAGAACTTGTCAAAGCTTTCTTTGTCCTTGCTGTCGATGCGTGCGGATATCGTTGCCTGTGCCATATAATGCTCCTTTGTTACCTTACAAATATACATTTATTGACTGCAAAAAGCAATAATTTTTAATAAAAATACTGCAATTTTATTCAATATTCTGCAATTTGCATAAAATTGCATTAAACTTTGACACTAAAAAACCCGGCCTTCGTTACGAGAGGTCGGGGATTTTTAAGGCGGGGGAGGCTGCGCGCGATTTAAGATCCGCGGGAACTTATTCCCCGACTTGCAATTTCAGGGTCTTTCCGGCGGGATTACGGACGACGTAGACGCCGCTCCCGAAGCCGGCAGTCTTGAGGCCGGCCTTGAGGTCCGTGAGCGTCGCGCCGGCGTTCAGGCGGATGTTCCCGAGTTCGGAGCCCATCAGGTCGAAAACCCTGCAGGTGCCCGCGACTCTCGCGAACGCGCCAGCGGCTCCGGCACCGTTATGGGCGATTTTCGGCACGATGCCCGTGGTCCCGTTCCTGATGTCCTCGGCACCGCCTTCGCTTTCACCAAAGGCAATCCAGTCGAGGTTCACGTAGTCGCTTGTCACCATCACCTTGAGCACGTGCTCGCCCTCGGTGAGTTCCTTGGTGGTCGTGCCCTTGAATGTGCCGTAGGTGTCGAAATCCCCGGTGCCCGCGAGTGCGAGCGTGTCGGTAATCGGCTCGTCGTCCATGAACAAGCGCACGCCCGTGTTGTCCATGCCGCTTGCATAGCTGAGTTCGAAGGGGAGTTTCCCGCCGGCCTGCACGTTCACGGTGTATTCCAGCCATTCGCCCTTCTGCGTGTAGCCCACGGCAAATCCGTCGCCGTTCTTCACGATGTCCACGCGGTCTTCGCGGTATTCGCCGCCCTTGTTTTCGGTATCCATGTCGTAGTAGGCCTTTCCGGCACCGCCTACGTCGTAATTCTCGAAGTCGATGAAGTTGCCCGCACCGCCGATAGTCGCATCCACGATGGACAAATCGCATTTGGCTTCGGGGTCAGTGAGTTTCGCCTTGCAGAAGGCGCCCTGGGGCACAGCCGTCTTGCTGTCTTCAAATTCCCAGTAGTCGGCCTCGAAGTCGCCAGCGAACACGAAGAACACGTCGTGCTTGCTGACCGCACCGGTGAGTGATACGGTGGCAAGTCCGTCCTTGGAGAATTCCGCCTTGCCGATGACCGTGCCGTCCACCTTGTCGAGGTGGAGCGTAATCGAGGAAGCCTTCTTGACGTTCAGAACGGATGCCGAGAAGGATTCCGCACCAGCATCGCCGAATTCAATGCCGCTAATCTTGGTGTAGTCGCCGTCATTGATCTTGGTGAGGATCATGTTGCCGACCTCGTTGGCCTTGCGGGTCTTGAGGCCTTCGCCCCAGGACATCGTCTCGGCCTCAACGCGCTTGTAGGGGTCGAAATCTTCGACCTGATCCACGACGCCACTTTCGGGCCAGAAATCGATTTTCTGGATGGTGCCGTCAGCGTTGTAGTGCATCTCGGCGACGGAAACGGAACGGCGTTCCGCGTGCTTGTAGGCCTGGCCGATTTTAGCCTGGTATTCCGCCCAGAGCAGGTAATTGAGGCCGAAAACGTAGGATTTTCCCTTGTAGTCGATGATTCCCGGGTGGTTGCCGCGGCTCTTCGAAGAATGCGGCATGATGTCACCCTTGTACGTCCAAGGGCCGGTAGGGGAGTCGCTCATGGCGTACCCGATGCCCTCGGAGCAGCACGTGGAGGCGAATGCCATGTAGTAATGCTCACCGTGCTTATAGAACCACGGGCCTTCCTGATAGTCCTTGATCTTGGGGTAGGTGACAATGGAACCTTCCGTGTGGATCATGTCCTTTTTGAGCTTGATCATGTAGAGTTCCGGGTTGCCCCAGTACATGTAGGCTTGGCCGTCGTCATCAATCCAAACGGTCGGGTCGATGTCGTTCCAGTGTTCACGCTGCCAAACCAGCTGGCCGTTGAGCGGGTCCGTGAAGGGTCCGTAGGGGTTGTCTGCTACCAGAACCGAAATTCCATGACCATGAATGGGGCAATACATGAACCACTTGCCATCGCGTTCAATGACCTGTTCCGCCCATGCGCCGTTATTGGAATTGTACCACTTGAAATCGGCGAGCGATGCAACTGCGCCGTGGTCCGTCCAGTTCACCATATCGGTGGAGGTGTACAGCAGCCAGTCGTACATCATGAAGTTTTCGGCGTTGTCGTCGTCATGAGTGGTGTAGAGGTAAACCGTATCACCATGCACGTACGGAGCGGGGTCCGCCGTGTAGCTCGTAGTGATAATGGGGTGTTGAGCAAAAGCCGTGCAGGCCAATACCGAAAAAACGGTTAAGATTTTTCGTTTCATCTTAATCTCCAAACATGTTCATACCCAGCGTAAAATGTATATCAAAAAATCCCTGCGGAACATCGCAGGGAATTTGTTTGTATTGTCAATTTATCAAAGGGGAGGTTACTTCCCGGACGAAACGATCACCTTCGCGGTCTTCAAGATTTTGTTCTTGAGCTTGTAGCCCTTCTGGAACACAGTCACCACATGGCCTTCGGGGATTGTCTCGCTGGGCTGCTGCATCAAAGCTTCGTGGCAGTTCGGGTCGAATTCGGCACCGGTCGGGTCGATTTGTTCGAGGCCAGCGTCGGTCAAAATCTTCGCGAACTGGTTATAGATCATCTGCATGCCCTTTTCGAAGGCTTCCAGGTCCTTGGCCTTGTTTTCGCTGGCGAAAGCGCGCTCGAAGTTGTCCTGGACTTCGGAAAGCTTTTCCAGGAGCTTGCCGTTGGCCGTCTCGATGAGTTCAAGCTGTTCCTTGGCGCTGCGGCGGCGGAAGTTGTCGAATTCGGCCATCAGGCGGAGGTTACGATCGTTTGCGGCAGCGAGTTCGGCCTTGAGGACATCCTCGGCAGATTCCGTGGATTCGGGGGCGGCCTCAGCGGATTGGTCGGCGGGCTGTTCCGCAGCGGCGTCGGCGTTTTCGGCAGTTTTTTCGCCGGCAGGGGAGGCGTCGGCCTGAGCTGCGGCGGCCTTGTCAGCTTCAGCAGCGGCCTGTTCAGCCTTCATGGCGTCTTCGGCGGCCTTGAGCACGTCCTGTTCAAATTTTGCACGTTCTTCTGCGGTCGGTTCCTGTTCCGGATTCTTTTCTTCTGCCATTTCGTCAAAACCTCTAAAAATTGCCCGTCGGGCATACGTTTTACAATTTCCGTTGCAAATTTAGCAAATGGCGAGTGCCGCGGCAAAACAAATCATATTTGTTTTGACATGGCCGAGCCTAGCTAAATGCGCTCGTTCCGAGCGCAAAGGTAGCAAATTTTATGCCAATTTAAAGCGCAGGCGCTTTGGGGCCAAAGGCGTTATTACATACCAAATGCAAAGATAAGGGCTTTCAGTATGTAAATAGAGTCAAAATCAAAGGAAAAAAGTTTGATTTTAGGCGAATGCGATGTAAAACGATAGGAAAAATTGGCAAAAAGAAGATAAAATGGGATAAAATTACATACCAATCTGCAAAATAAATTGATTTGGTATGTAGAGGGAAAAAACATCTGCATACCAAATGCGAGATAAAGACCGTCTAGTATGTAAAGAGGGCCGTTTCAATATAAAACGAAAGGGATAGCCAACCTAAACTCGTGTTTTCCCGTGCGTTTAGTTTACATAATCCGCATTATCGGCAACAGCGAAACGCCAAAAACACGCTATTTGATTCAAATTCGCCAATCTATTCCAGAGCCTCCTTGAATGCCTGATAATTCGTAAGCTCGTCGCCCCAGTAGAACACGGCGAACTCTACAAGGTCAAATGCGCCCTTGAATTCTTCCATAAGCTTGGCATACGCACTTGCGACGACACGCGGATTGTTCCTGAATGCTCCACAGCCGAACGCGCCCAGCACAAGGCAGTCAATTCCGTTCTCAACGGCAACATCAAGAATCCGTCGACCACGACTCAAGTGGATCTGCTCCAGATTTTCGTCAGAAACACGCCTGAAACGACGCAGGTTTGGTGCTGCGCACGTGATGACATCCACACTAACAAAATCCGGCCGTTCGAGGCGCTCCGGATGGTCCGTGTCGCTCTTGATAATCTGGATACCAGGCGTATAGATACAGCGGTCAGTATAGAGCGGGTCGTGACGATCCATGTGGAATTTATAATAATCCCTAAACAAATCCTCGCTGCTGAGCACCGGATAAAGCGTCGAGCAACGGCAAAGGCTTTCTTCCTGTGCAGAACTACCCTCAACGACGCCTCCGCCGGGATTTATCGCCGATGCAAAATTCAGCACACCGATGCGCTTGTCCGGGGTACTTTCGTGAATGCGCACCGCCGCCTCGAATGTCCTGTGATTCGTTACAGTAACCCGCATTTGCCGATTAAATTCGGGACGATTAAAGTCCTGTTGTTCCGCAAAATACGTCCGAGTACCGGCAATAGAATGCTTGATAGATTCCTGCAAGTCTGCTTCTTGCATCATGGCAACGGTATCCCTGAAAATTTTTGCCATACGGGCATACCTCGCCCTTCGTCCTTCTCCTACCCTGCCTTTCGTGTTATTGTTTCGCATTTATAATCCTCCACACACAATATATCCGAATTTCCCCGAAATGTCAAGTTCCACCTCTCCCCCCCCCCAAAACAGGTTCATTTTAACATTTATACCTATCTGTACGATAATATAATGACCTTTAGGATTCTTTATTTCAATGCGTTTTTGTTATATTGTTAGAAAAATGAAGAAAATCGTCCTTGCCATATGCATCCTGCTCCTCGCCGCCGTCTCGATGGACGGCTGTGCCGTCACACGCAAACTTGACGCCGCAAGCATAATGCGCAACATGAAGGTCGATTTCCGGCAAGTCACGCTTGACTCGGTAAATATCCGTTCCGACCTTCTCGAGCAGCTCGGCGGTGCTATTGTCGGCGGGCTGCTGCCGAACCCGAACGTCGTCACTTTCGTGCAGAACCTCGCTAAGGGCGTCATCAACATCGATCTCGGCTATGCGTACCTGGGAGTCGTTCTCGTGGTAAGGAGTTCCGACACCGACACGCTGTGGCTCCGGGATTTCTCCGCAAATGTCTCGCTCGACACGCTTATGGACCTGCCGCTCGAACTCAAGGATTCCGTCACGCTTGCTCCCGGCGAAACCAAGGTCCAGCTCACAACGCGCTTCCCGCTGGACAAGAGAATCTTTAAACTCAAGGAAATCACGAAGGTCAGCGCCAAGGGCAAACTTGTCGTGGCTCTCGGGCCCGAGGGCGAAAGCGTCCCGTTTGATTTCAACGATTCCCGCGAGATTTCGCACGAAGAAATGGTCGCCCTTGAAGATAGCGTAAGACAGTCCATCCTGAACAACATCATCAACAACTGGGTCGGTGGACTATAACCGGAGGAAAAATGAAACGCACTTATGTTCCCGAAAACTTGAACGTCGATGACGCGCACGAGGTCTCCAAACTCTTCAGGCACCTCCTGCAGCGCGAAATCCCCGTCGATTCGGCTAAACTCCGCCAGTGGATTATGGACTGGAGCGAACTCGAATCCGTTTTGGGCGAAGTGAGTTGCCGCCGCTACGTGGCGATGACCTGCAACACGGCCGACGAGGAGGCCGCCAAGGCCTACGAGAGCTTTGTCGAGAACATTCAGCCCGTAATGAACGAGTACGACGACAAACTGAACAAGAAACTCGTGGCACACCCAGCAAAGGATGCGCTCAAGGGCGAGTTTGGCGAATGGTTCAAGGGCGTGCAGGTTTCTCTGGACCTGTTCTCCCCCGACAATATTCCGCTCGAGACCGAAGAGAACAAGGAAATCCAGGCGTACCAGAAGATTACCGGCGGCATGAGCGTGGAATTCGAGGGCAAGACCCAGACCATGCAGCAGATGAACACCTACATAGAACGTACGGACCGCGAACTGCGCGAACGTGCGTGGCGCACCATGTGGGAACGCCGACTCAAGGACAAGGAAGCGCTCGACAATTCGTTTGATAACTTGTTCTCAATCCGCAAGCAGGTGGCAAGCAACGCCCACTGCAAGAACTTTATCGACTACATCTTCCTCGCGAAGCACCGTTTTGACTACTCCCCTGCCGACTGCGAGGCATTCCACGAGAGCATCGAGAAACTCGTCCTCCCCCTCCAGAAGGAGATGTACAAGAAGCGCGCGCAAAAGATGGGCCTTGAACGCCTGCGCCCGTGGGACCTGAACGTGGACCCGCAGGATAGAGCACCGCTCAAGCCCTACAGCAGCGGTGACGAACTCATCGAGAAAGTGGACCAGATATTCGAGAGCATCCACCCGCAGGCAGGCAAGTGGGCCCGCGAGATGCAGGCGAAGAAACTCATCGACCCGGATAGCAGGCTCGGTAAGGCTCCGGGTGGCTACCAGATTGGTTTTGACGAGAGTCGCCTCCCCTTCATCTTCATGAACTCCGCCTGCACGGACCGCGATATCTACACGCTGTTGCACGAATCCGGACACTCGTTCCACCAGTTTGCGCTTGCAGACCAACCGATTTTCCCGTACCGCGATGTACCCGCGGAATTTGCCGAAGTGGCGAGCATGAGCATGGAACTCATCGGCATGTCGAACCTGAAGCCGTTTTACGGCGATGACAAGGAAGCGATTGAACGCAGTACCCTCGGCGAACTCGAAGACGTTATCTGGCTTTTCCCGTGGGTCGCAAGCGTCGACAGTTTCCAGCACAGGCTCTACAACTACCCCGAACATACGGCGAGCGACCGCAGTGACATCTGGACCGAGATCATGGACCGCTACGATGCCGGCGTGGACTACACCGGGCTCGAGGCCGTGCGCCGCAACCTCTGGCAGAAGCAACTCCACATATTCGAGTGCCCGTTCTACTACATCGAGTACGGAATTGCCCAGATCGGCGCCCTGCAGGTGTGGGCGAACTTCAAGAAGGACCCGAAAAAGGCCATCGACGACCTGTTCCGGGCCGAAAGTCTCGGGAGCAGCCGCCCCGTAAAGGAACTCTTCGAGGCCGCAAATATCAAGTTTGACTTCTCCCCCAGGACGCTTGAACCGCTCATGCAGGTCGTCTGGGACGAAATTAGCAGGTAAAAATCATCTTTTTTTCGCAAATTTTTGCTAAAAATGGCCAAAATCGGTTGACAAGCGCCCCAAATCAATCTATATTTGGCCTCACATCCTGGAGGGATGGCCGAGTGGTTGAAGGCGCACGCTTGGAAAGCGTGTTTACTTTACGGTAACGAGGGTTCGAATCCCTCTCCCTCTTCTAAAATTTTTCGGAGGTACCCCGATGTCCGAT
>JAGAAW010000134.1 GCA_017615055.1 Fibrobacter sp. | reverse complement strand
TAAAGAAGACGTTCTGCATTTTTATTCAAACGATAATAACAAGTTTTCCTTCCTTTTTAAGGAAGAAAGTCAAGAAAAATTGTATAATAGCATTCCTGTGGACGAGGCTCTCAAGACTAGGCAGATGTATTTCGATTTGGCTACGCTCTTGTAATGTGTTGGAGAAAGTCTGTTGTTGCGTGAGGCCATAATTTTATGCCGCGATAGCCCGCCCCCGTTCCTGGCTGGGGAACGCCCACTTTTCAAGAAAAATGATTTAGGCTATTGACAACCTCCCCGAGTTTGTGTATATTTGGTAGTGAACAAATGTGCATTACATGCAAAATTTGTTCGTAATTTCTTGAACAATACTGACTTAGATCCAATAGAGGGGGTTGACTCGAATGTTGAAATTTCATATTTTTAGGGGAAAGGGATCGCATGTCTGCATTTAAACCATTGTTCGGCAAGGATGTCCTGATCAATGCCGCCTTGTGGGTCGCCACGAGGTTGCCCGAGGATCAGTGCCGCCTGCACAAGATTTTCAAGATCTTGTGGTTTGCGGACTTGTACCACCTGAAAAAATACGGCAGGACCGTCACTGGCGACACGTATATCGCCATGAACAATGGACCTGTGCCGTCTGTCTTGTACGACGAGATGAAGCCGGATCCGTCGGAGGGCGATGCCTTCCGGCGTTTCGACCGCGGAAACGAGAAAGGCTTCGTGGTGCCGCTGAAGAGTGCCAACGCGGATTACCTTTCGGAGACCGATGTCGAGGCCCTGACCTACTCGCTTAATTTGTACAAAGACAAGTCATTCGACGAATTGACCCAGTTGTCCCACAAACATGCCTGGAATTCGGCCCGGAACGCGGGCATGAATACGTCTATCAGGATAGATGAAATCCTTGATGAGATTGGTGCGGACAGCGAACTCCGCGAATACGTAAAAGACGATATTCTCTTCAGGCAGGCGCTTTAATTATGGAGCTGCCTAAGGAGTTAACGGGGCGCTTGTATTCTGAGCGCGGTGCTGTGGTCCATTCGGAAGTCAATTCTGTTATAAAAACGGACCATGGCAAGTATTTGCTGGTTGTCAAGAAAACCGAATCGCTGGTGGTATGCTGTTCCATCAATTCGGAACGCCACCGTTTCAAGCCGGAGGAATCGCAGCCCAAGATTCTGAAGAGCGAGAACGACTTTCTGCATCACGATTCCTTTGTAGACTGCGCGCAGATCTTTGCGATAGATGTGAATGTCTTTCTGAATAACATGAACAAGGGCGTGTTTGTACCGGTGGGCCTGTTGAACGAAATCTCGATGGCGTTTGTCCTGCGTGCGGGGCAGACCTGCCCGATGTTGAGCAAGGTCGAACAGGAATATTTTAAGTAGGGTAGTGTCAAGGGTTTTGGGACGAAAAAAAAGGTATATTCGAAAGTAGAAAACCTCGTTTAACAAGGAGTCGCCGCCATGTCAGAAACAGCATTTGCAGAGCTTGAGTCGCAGGTGGAAACGCTGCCTTTCCACCAGCTTGAAGAGTTGCAGTGGAAAATCGCGATGATTCTCCTTGAAAAGAAACGGAATGCCAAACCCGACATTTCCGGTTTGAAGAAATATTTCGGCAAGGTTGATCTCGATGTCAATCTGGATTCCCTGAGGGGCCGCTCGCAGACTTGATTTTGTCGGAGTTTTTTCCGTCCATAATGATTGCGCAGAACGCCATGCAAAACGGAGTGCAGCTTTTATCGCTGGACAAGCATTTCGAATTGATGTCCAGAATCGTGCCACTGCAACTTTATTGCGGTTGAAACTTGCACAGAAAATTCGGAAATTCCGAATTTACGCGAAATTTGACGAAAAAAGAGGTTGTTCGGATATTCCGAATAACCACTTTATGCAGTGCACTTTCTCAGAAAAACGATCAGGGCTATTGACAACCGCTCCGCGTGTTGCAGAATGGAAACGAAAAAAGTATATTAGGAGCAGTATGGCCTTAGCGATTAGCAACATACCGATCTTGACGGGCGCGGCTGCGGAGTCTTTCGTGAAAAATGCGGAGATTGCCGAACAGAACCGTGGCTCTATCGACTTTTCTCGACAGATTGCCGAGTGGAAGGGCTTTGAAACGCGCAACGCGGAACGTATCGCTAAGTTGAAGGCCGAAGGCAAATGGCTGTTTTAGACTATACAGCGTTAGCAGCCCGCTATAACTTGCCCCTCTATGTGGGAATGGATGATTTCTTCGTTATCCCACATAATACAATCCTTTATTGTCACGTTCTTTAGCGTGCAATTGTCGCCGATGGTCACGTTGGGGCCTATGGTGCAGTTCTCGATGGTTGCGTTTTTTCCGATGATGCAGGGCGGGATCAGTTTTACGTTGTGGATGGTCTCGCTCTGGTCGATTGCGGCCCGGTTCCTTCCGTCCTTTACGATGAGGTCAAGTTTAAGAACTCGATTTTCGAACGCTATGACGTTGGCGTGGAAAGGGGTTTTTGACTCCATTGAAATTTCATTAGAGGCTATCTTTGCCCTGTAAATAAAATTTTTCGGCTCATTTTGCCCCCTTTCTCCGTCTTATAGGTAAGGGGGGTCTTTTTTTGAAAAAGAATTCTCTGAGAATATATTGACAAAATGTACATACGGAGTGTATATTTATAATGAACATAACAAAGCATGCTTTGGAACGCATGGCCGAGCGCGGATTCACGCCAGAAATGCTTGCGACTTTGATGAAAGGGAAATATTTCGTCAAGAATGGCAATGACGGAAGATTCGTGGTAATCGGTCAAGTTGATGGAAACGTCTGGGCTGTTATTTTAGATTCTGACTTGTATACAGTGATAACGGTTAGGCGTGCGCATAGAGACGAGGAGGCATTATGGACTTCAAGATAGTGGATGACGTCAACATCTCTAAGGAAGAACTCGACTACTACGAGAACCATGACTTTGGCGAGGATATCCGCAAGGGGTTGGATGACGGTACTGCAATTGTCTCCGAAGGCCCCTGGGAAGAGACTGTCAAGGCGGTGAAGGCGAAGATGGCTGCGAATGCCACCAAGGCGATTACTATTCGCGTGCCTGTGCGTGTGATCGAGCGCTACAAGAAGCGTGCCGCTGCCGCTGGCATCGGCTACCAGACGCTCATGAAACAGATGCTCGAAGCTGCCCCGGTGTAGACGGAGCCCGCCACATTGACAAATAATCAATAAAAACTGCTTTTTAAGGCAGTTTTTTCGCGTTTTCGGCATATATCTTTAGTCTTGGTGTAATTTAACGGGAGAACGTATGAAGACGTTTGGTGTAATGTTTGGTACCCTGGCGTGTGTCGCGACGCTTGCCTTTGCCGCAGCAGACAACCCGCTCAAGCTCTGGTACAACAGCGATGCGGGCACGGAATTCACGAACGCTTTGCCGATAGGCAACGGCTACATGGGCGGCATCATCTATGGTGGCGTCGGCAAGGATATCATCGGGCTCAACGAGAGCACTGTGTGGTCGGGCGGCCCGGGCGACAACAACAAGCAGGGCGCGGCAAGCCACTTGAAGGATGCCCGCGATGCCATGTTCCGCGGGGACTATAAGACGGCGGAATCCATCGTGTCTAACTACATGATTGGTCCGGGTCCGGCGAGTTTCCAGCCGGTGGGCGACCTCGTGATTACCACGTCGCACAGCGGTGCCACCAATTACCGCCGCGAACTCGACCTCAAGACGGCCATGGCCAAGACGACGTATACCGCGGGCGGCGTGGACTACACGCGCGAATACTTCGCAAGCTACCCGGACCACGTAATCGTTATTCGTTTGTCTGCAAGCGAGAAAGGGAAGGTGAGCTTCGGGGCCACCATGACGACCCCGCACAACAACAAGCGCATGAGTAACGACGGCAATACGCTCATTTACGATGTGACGGTCAATTCCATCAAGTTCCAGAACCGCTTGAACGTGGTCGCCGACGGCGGCACGGTCTCTGTCGCGAACGGGAACATCTCGGTGAACGGCGCCAACGAGGCGATGCTCGTGCTCACGATTGCCACGAACTTCAAGGCGTATAACGATGTGAGTGGCGACCCGGGCGCTATCGCTGCCGAGATCATGGGCAAGGTGAAGGGCAAGTCTTACGACGACCTGCTTGCGGCGCATCTGAAGGACTACCAGACGATTTTCAACCGCGTGAAGATTGACCTGGGCGCAGCCGACAACAGCGCCGGCGACATCACCAGCACCCGCGTGAAGAATTTCAACTCCACCAACGACCCCTCCCTCGTGGAACTCCACTACCAGTACGGCCGCTACCTGCTTATCGCGAGCTCGCGCAAGGGCGGCCAGCCGGCCAACCTGCAGGGCATCTGGAACAAGGACACGAACCCGGTTTGGGGCAGCAAGTACACCACCAACATCAACCTCGAAATGAACTACTGGCCGGTAGAGACGGCGAACCTCGGCGAATGCGTGTGGCCGCTCATCGATAAGATCAAGGCGATGGTCCCGCAGGGCGAAAAGACCGCCAAGGTGCACTGGGGCGTAGACGAGGGCTGGGTGGAACACCACAATACCGACCTCTGGAACCGTAGCGCCCCGATTGACGGCGCATGGGGCCTGTGGCCGAGCGGTGCCGGCTGGCTCAGCACGCACCTCTGGGAACATTTCTTGTTCAACCCGACCGACAAGGCTTACCTCCAGGATGTTTACTCCACCATGAAGGGCGCCGCGCTGTTCTTCGTGAACAGCCTCGTGGAAGAACCGGAAACCGGCAACAAGTATCTGGTGACGGCCCCGAGCGATTCTCCGGAAAACGATCACGGCGGCTACAATGTTTGCTTTGGCCCCACGATGGACAACCAGATTATCCGCGACGTGCTGAACTACACGATTGAGGCCTCCAAGATTCTCGGCGTTGACGAGGATGTCCGTGCCAAGATGGAAGCGACGGTCAAGCGCCTGCCGCCCACAAAAACGGGCAAGTACGGCCAGATTACGGAATGGCTCCAGGACTGGGACGACCCGAACAACCATAACCGCCATATTTCGCACCTGTACGGCCTTTTCCCGAGCGCGCAGATTACGCCGGAAGAGACCCCGGACCTCATCAAGGGTGCGGGCGTTACGCTGAAACAGCGCGGCGACGATGCTACCGGCTGGTCCCTCGCGTGGAAAATCAACTTCTGGGCCCGCATGCACGATGGCGACCACGCTTACACGATGATCCGCATGCTGCTTACCCCGAGCAAGACTTACAACAACCTGTTCGATGCGCACCCGCCGTTCCAGATTGATGGTAACTTCGGTGCGGTATCGGGCGTGAACGAGATGCTGATGCAGAGCCACAACAACAGGATTAACTTGCTGCCTGCGCTCCCCTCGCAGTGGAAGGACGGTAGCATCAAGGGTATCCGTGCCCGCGGTGGCTTCGAGATTGATTCCATGGCCTGGAAAAACGGCAAACTCACGTATGTCGCCATCAAGTCCGATGTGGGCCAGACGCTGAACCTGGTGAATGGCACCAACAAGTTCACGACGACGACGGTTCCCGGCAAGGTGTATGAATTTGACGGCAATTTGAAGCTCACGAACCAGCCGTTCGAGGCTATCACGCTCCCGGGCAAGATCGAGGCGGAAGCCTACGTGGCGATGGACGGCGTGCAGATTGAACCCGACGAAGACGGCGTGCCGAACCTCGGGTGGATCAATGACGGCGACTGGTCCAGCTACCTGGTGAAGGTCCCGGTCGCGGGGGCTTACACGCTCACGGCCCGCGTGGCGACGGCATCTGACGAGGAAAGCTCCATCACGGTGACCGATACCACGGGCAAGGTGCTCGGCACGCTTGCGGTGGACCCCTCGAAGACTGACGGGTGGAACGACTGGTACGAAGCCAAGGGCACGCTCGACCTGCCTGCAGGCGAACAGAAACTCGTGTTTACTTACAACGGCAGCGACACGTACTTGATGAACATAGACTGGTACCAGCTCGAGAGCGACCCGACTGCCGTACCGGCCGACGTGACTCAGGTGGCGGGCATGCTCGAGGTGCGCCCGGTGCGTATGGCGCAGGCGCCCGTGGCCCTGATGGTGCAGGCGCGTGGCGACTTCGAGGTACGACTTTACTCGCTCAACGGGAATTTGGCGGGTGTGCGTCACGGGAGTGGCACCGCGCTGGTGGAATTTGGCCTCAACGGAGGCCTGGCGCGCGGGACCTACATAGCGGTCGTTACGAGCCAAAATCTGCGAAAAACGCTCAAAATCCGCGCTTTTTAACCCGGAAAAAGGTGCGCTTTTTAGCCCCGAAAACGCCCCCGCGACCTGTGCCGAACCATTGACAACTTATCCACGCGAACATGTGTTTTGCGTGGTTTTTTGTCCCTTTTTGGAAATATCTTTTAGATTGGTGAGTTAAAAAAGTCGCCTTTTGGGGCGAAAGGGATGTAACATGAAGTTCGCAAAAACTGCAAAAATTGCCGCAGCTGTCATTGGTTTTGGGCTCTGCACGCAGGCCATGGCCGAAAACCCGCTTATCCAGACATATTATTCTCCCGACCCGGCGCCTGTCGTGTTTGGCGATACGCTTTGCACCTATTCCGGTAACGACGAAGGCGGTTCCTTCTTCACGATGCACGGCTGGCGTGTCTCTTGCACCACCGATATGGTGAACTGGACCGACATGAATACCCTCATTTTGGAAGCGGGTGACTTTAACGGTTCTGCCAAGAAGAACGGCGACTGGGCTTCTCAATGCATTCGCCGCAATGACAAGTACTATTATTACGTGACCGTGGAATCCACCCGCGGAGGCCGCGCCGTCAACGTAGCCGTGTCCGACAAGAAGGAAGGCCCCTTCAAGGACGCCCTGAACGGCAAGCACCTGGCGGGCCCCAACTGGGACTACATCGACCCCACCGTATTTATTGACGACGATGGCCAGGCATGGCTCTACTGGGGTAACCCGAAGCTCTATTACTGCCCCCTCAAGGAGAACATGATCGAATGCGCAAGCGACATCAAGGTCTCCGACATGAGCGGCTTTAACGGCAAGT
>JAGAAW010000133.1 GCA_017615055.1 Fibrobacter sp. | reverse complement strand
GCGCTATCGACTCCATGAGCATCGTTGTGGACTCCAAGGCCCTCGACGCCGTGCAGGACGTGGTCCTCGAAGACATCACGCAGCAGATGCGCCCTGACCGTATCAAGGTGTTCCCGGGCATCGCCCTGATCGCCACCGTGGGTCACGGCATGACGAACAAGATCGGTGTGGCCGCAAAGCTCTTCACCGCTCTCGCCGAGAACAAGGTGAACGTCCGCATTATCGACCAGGGTTCTTCGCAGATCAACATCATCACCGGTGTTGACGAAGCCGATACCGAGAAGGCCATCAAGGCCATCTACGGCGCGTTTGTGAAGTGACGCTCGCTTAGCGAGTGTCATCCTGAGCAAGGTGCCGAAGGCACCGCGTCGAAGGATCTCTAGCTAGCATTAAATCGCCCCCCGACCATAAACGGTCGGGGGTGTTTTGTTTATACCCCGATACACCCAATGGGGATGACGTAAACCCCGTCTTTACGCCGGTAGGCCATCTGTCCGCCTGTTATCACAATTTTTAAATTCGGTTCGGGAATGAATCCTTCGTTCTTTGAATTGTGAACAATAATCAGGTCGTGCAGTTTGTTCAAATGCATGGCGCCTTCTTCAATATCGCGACTGCCGAGCTTAAACTCAAACAGTGCGTAGCGGCCGTCCCTTAAATGCAAAACGGCATCGGCCTCCAGCCCTGTCTTGTCATGGTAATACGAAATATGTCCGCCTTGTTTCATTGCGTATACTTTTAAATCTCGAATACACAATGTCTCGAAAATAAAGCCGAATGTTTTCAAGTCCATCAACAGTTTTTCAAAAGAAAGGCCCTGTGCGGCAACTGCAATAGAAGGGTCGGTAAACTCCTTTTTGCTTCCGGCGCGGATTGCCGAGGCTGAACGTATAGAGGGGCTCCAGGCAGGAACATCTTCTATAACGAACAAGCGGTTGAGGGCGTTGATGTACGAATAAAAAGTGGGTGCGCTCTTGTACGAGAAATTGGTTTGCAGATCCTTAATGATGGTGGTGTTTGCTGCAAGAGTTGAAATATTGCGAGCGTAGGATTTTAAAATTGCATGCGCATATTGCGGATCTCGAGAAACATCGTCCACTGTCGAAATATCTGATTCACAAATGTTGTCCACATAGGACGCCGCAACATAGAGCTTTTGACGATCGTTCTTTTTTTGCAAGCTTGCGGGCCAACCTCCTCGACATGCCGCGAAAACGAGCTGTTCAATTTCAAGGTGCGAGATTGCGCCATCTATTTCGTAATCCGGGTCATTAAATAACCTTGTTAGAGAAACTTCCCCCGTTGATTCTCCAGATTCATAAAGACTCATCGGCAACATTTTTAATCTGGCGATACGTCCCGTGCCAGAATGCATGATTGCAGATTCGTCCACGGAGGTTGAGCCGGTCAAGATAAACTGTCCGTCAAGGCCACGTTCGTCGACCTCGTTGCGCACGGCATCCCAAAGCACGGGAGCCATCTGCCATTCGTCAATCAGTCTGGGAGCTTCACCCTTTAAAAGCAACGACGGTTTCGTATCGGCTATGGCGAGGTAGTCCTTTTTTTTGTCAGGATCCTGCATTTTTAGGATGCTCTTGGAATGCTGGCTTGCGGTAGTCGTTTTTCCGCACCATTTTGGACCGGTCAATAGAACGGCGCCGATGCCACCAAGAACATCGCCTAAAATATCGTCAATGACACGTGGTTTATAATCTGACATAATTGGCCTTTTTTGACATAAAATAGTAATTTTTGGAATAAAAAGCAATAGTTTGTTTTACTGATACGCCGATTTTTGATTTATATATTTTCTCTATTTCATTTTACAGATTTTCTATTTTTTATCAGGGGTTTTTGTGGAAATCACAATTTTCCAAACAAATATTTTTGAAAACGCCGTTTTTCGCCGAAATACATCGTCTATACGAAGAATTACCTAAACGAGGATGGGATTACTTACCTGCCCATCTATATGGTCCCGTCATTCCGGCCCCGAGCCGGAATCTGCCCCCGACCATCACGGCCGGGGGTGATTTTTTAGACTTCGAATAGTTCGCGGTTCTTTTGAACCATTTCGCTGAGCTTGGTTAGGGCGATTTTAGAAAAATCCCGCAGTTGCTGTTGCGTGACGCCTTCGGACAAAGTAACGTAAACGTACTTAAAGTCGTCAAACTTGTTCAAGTTTTGAGATGTATTCACGATGATGCTGTCGCAACCCGCTTTCTTGATAGTCGCTCTTTTGACTTTGTCAAGGACTTCGAAAAAGTGCCCTTCGTCAAAATGTTTCCAGTGGTAGGTTTTCTTTTCGTATTGCGGAAGATGTCCTTGCCTTAACTTTTCGTCAAATTCTACAGGCCTATAATATTTGGGAGGCAGGGGCTCTACATAAAACCGGAATTGACGATTCTGCATCTGCACACCATATGCGAGTCTGCTGCCGTCGTGCATAACGCACTTAAATCCCATTAACCCGTGACCATTCGTAAAACCAGCCTCTTTGATTACATCACAATCCTTCTTATGTGCCCAAAATTCTCCTAGACAATAGTCCAGCTTGCTAAACCACGCTTTTTCGTAAAAATCTTTCAGGCGGATTTGATCCAGTTTGTCAGAGAAGATTTTGTCCGGGAATACGGCTCCATATTTGTTTATCGACTTTGTTATTTCGATGTTCAACCAAAGATGGAACCGGAGCATATCGCAGTATTTCTTGAGGTATTCTACTGTAAAGGAATCGGCCTTGCTGGAGAATGTCTCGATAGATTTGTCCAACAACTGCACTATTTGCGCATAACTTAATTGTTTCCACGGAGATATAATATCCGGCAACTTCTCGACTGGATAATTAACGGCAAGTAAATAGAAGGTCGTATTTTCCAGATGACATTTGACGGAACTTTTGCCAGCATGGATGTATGGAATTTTACGGAGGACTTTTCCCCAGTATTCAGAAAGTTGCACATTGTCGGGAAGCGATTTGAACTTGTTCTCAACAACAACGAACCTGCAATTGTCATGCAATATTTTTATGGCGGATTGCCAATCCTGATATTCTTCACATTCATTGCAGTCGTTTAGTGATATAGCGTCGCTTGAATCACGAAGGGAGTCGAGAATGATTTTCCCATATTTCAGTTTTTCGATTTGCCCGTAGGATTTTTCGTCAATGTACGCGATAAATAAATCGAACTTATGGAATTCACGGAATACCGAAATGACGCGAAAATCCTTTGATGACAATTCCTTGGGCTTTTGAGGCGCAAAGAATTTCATCAAGGCCCGCGCAACATTCTGTAGCAACTGATTGCAGGAATATTCTTGCAAAAGGAGCATTCCAAGCAAGTTGCTATGGAACAACTCCTTGCTGCTCAGGCTGGAATTAAAAACGAAATTTTCTCGCAGCAATCCGATGGATTCGTCTAGGGCGAACAGCAATTGTCCAACCGTATTTTTCATAACATCGTAGTAAGTTTGAATTTGTTAATCCTTTATGCAACGGATAGGGAATTCCGTATAATCAAAGTCATCATTGCCTTTATAATCAAACTTTGTTATTGTAAAACAATCATCTACATATCCTTTTTTGTTGCTTAAAACAGCCATAGTAGAAGAATATCTGTGTGAAACTAATTCGTCACAATCGCTAGAGCTATATGAATCTGATTCGCTGACCTCAGATGAAGTCGATGTCAGGAAGAGACATAATTTTCTAGACCTTTCACTATTTCCTATAGCTCCACAAGGAATAGCGGAAAAGCCATAGGCATCCATCCCATCGTCATAGTTTTTCGAACGCAGGGCATCTCCTATATCGTACCCTTCTTTTTCTACAAAATCAAAAAGTTCTTTCCATTCCTCGTTACTTGGCAAATGCCAGCCCGGTGGACATGCTGATTGAGCGGCTTCCAAAGTATAGAAACGCCCGTAAGTTGCCACAGTAGAAGGATCCTGATTGTATGCCACGCTTCCTTTCTTTGGGCGATACCTCAGATTTTCTGCCATCCATATCTGATTCCCAATTTTGCATGTCCTATAGGTTTCTCCATCGCGCGGATCCGTAAACGGCTTGCAGAAGAGGGCATTGACTTCATCTTCGCTAAACTTGGAATTTGCAAACATATCTTTTGTATTGGCAGAGATATTCCATTTTGTAAGGTCTCCGTGGAACTGGGAACCTCTAAACATCCCTTCCATATTAGATACCTTTGAAACATTCCACTGACTAATGTCTCCATTGAATAAGGATTGCTCAAACATGCTTTCCATATTCTCTACATTTGAAACGTCCCATTTGGAAATATCTCCGTTGAAGGTTGATTTCATGAACATTTTTTTCATGTTCGTCACCTTACCGGTATTCCAATGAGACAAGTCGCAACTTAAATTAATTCCCCAGAACATAAAACTCATGTTCTCTACATTCGATACGTTCCAATGTGATACATCGCCATTGAACTTCGAATTTGAAAACATTGCGCTCATGTTTTTTACATTAGAAACATTCCATTTGGAAACATCTCCGCTGAATGGTGTGCCGCTGAATAGGGTTTCCATTATTGTTACTTTAGACACATTCCATTGGCTGACATCGCCATTGAATTTTGACTTGCGCAACATGCCGTCCATATTAGTCACATTAGAAACATTCCACTTACTCAAATCACCAGCAAAAGCGGATTCGTTAAACATTGTCCGCATGTTTTCTACGGACGAAACATCCCAACGACTGACATCCCCATTAAATTTTGTGCAATAGAAAACGCTCCGCATATTCTTTACTTTTGACACATTCCAATTAGAAACGTCTCCATTGAATGCGGACGTAGAGAAAAGCCCTTCCATATTTTCGACTTTTGAAACATTCCACTGGCTGACATCTCCGTTAAACTTGGATTTGCGGAACATCTTTTCCATGGTGGTCACATTGGATACATTCCACTTGCTGACATCAACATTAAAATCGCATTCTTCAAACAGATGACTCATATCAGTAACATGCGATACGTCAATGAAATTTAGGTCTATGGGAGTCGGAAGTTTTTTATTTGCTTTTTTCAGGACTTCCACAATTTTTACTAACTCGTCCTTATTTTGTGGAATCTGGCTGAATGTTTTTTTGAAAAATTCATACAACTTATTTGGAGGTAATTTATTGTATGCAAACAAAGATGCTATAGTGTTTCCGGCCTTTCTTAAATCCCAATTTGTAATATCTCCGACATCGTGATCGTAGTCACTGTCAAACGGGTTGTCGCTACCCGCCAAAAAATCTGTCATATTAGTCACATTTGACACATCCCATTTAGACAAATCCCCTTGGTAATTGGTCGCGGCAAACATATACTCCATATTTGTCACATTTGAAACATTCCAATTACTCAAACAGCCCGTAAAAGCGGATTTATAAAACATTGAACGCATGTTTTCTACGGACGAAACATCCCAGCGGCTGATATCTCCATTAAATTTTGTAGAATAGAACATGCTCCGCATATTCTTTACTTTTGCCACGTTCCAGTTGCTGATGTTTCCGTTGAAAGGAGATGTAGAGAAAAGTCCTTCCATGTTTTCGACATTTGAAACATCCCACTTGCTGATATCCCCATTAAACTTGGATTTGCGGAACATCTTTTCCATGGTGGTCACATTAGACACATCCCATTTGCTAATATCTCCGTTGAAATTAGATTCTTCAAACAGGTGGCTCATGTCCGTCACTTGAGAAACATCAATGAAATTCAAGTCGCAGGAAGCGCCCTTTTTCGCTATAGATTCTTTAACCAGTTGCATCAACTGTTCTTTATTGGTAGCCTTTTTTCTCTTGAGAAAATCAAACATAAGAAACCCTTTGGGGAGATGGGTTCTTCCCTTTTGAAGATGTTTTTATAGAATAAAATTATTACAAGTGCTTTGTACGGATGCGTTGGGCTGCACCATTCCATTTAGCATCAAATATTTGTTCTGCTGTAGCCTGGAAAGGGGCTTCGATCACTTCTTTTAAAAGAATCCCTTGTTTGTTTTTCAGCATATATTCAATTTGGAATTTCATATTTCTTACTCCATGCGCTCTATTGTTAAACCCGATGTCGCCGAGCGTCAAACAACAATGGGTGTTAGTTAAAAGACTTTAATCAATTATTCTGATACGATTTTTTATTTCTTATACCACTTGGGGAGTTTCCCTTCGGCTTCAAGCGGTGTGCTATTGAACATGTCGTCTGTGTTTGCGCTTTTGGACACATTCCAGGTATTCAAATTGATGTTGAAATTTTTTGCCCTGTCGAACATGTTGGAAAAATCTGTTACATTAGAAACATCCCATGAACTGATATTTCCATCGAATGCAGAACCCATAAACATACAACTCATGTCTGTCACGCTAGATACATTCCATTTGCTGATATCGCCATGGAACGGAGACCATGAAAATAAGCTGTTCATGTCCGTTACATTGGATACATCGATGAAATTCAAATCGCATTCGGGTCCTAACGTTTCAAGCGCTTTTCGCACAATGCTTTCCAAATGGTCTAGATCTTTTGCGACCATGCCGTCCGTATTCAGTTTGATATCGTCTTCGTCGGATGTTGCGGAATCGCCGTCGTTAGAATCATCGTTATCGCCAGATTCTGATTCATCGTCAAAAGCCCAATCATCGGATTCTACGTCCAAACTATTGTAATCGTCGCCGTCATAGTAGAAGACGCCTTCTTCTTCGCCATCGCCACCGCTGGTCCACGAAATGGCAGTGTCGCCATAGTGCATAGCCCAAAGGCCAAGGCTCCAGGAGCCATAGACTTTAAGTTGACTTGGATCATAATTGCCAAGTTCCTTAAAGTCCGCTTCGCGGCTGTTGTGCTTCACGTGCATCTTTTGAACGACTGCGGAATTGTTTACGGATTCTTCAAAGGTAAAGGCGTATGATGTGTGACATATCAATTTGAAGCTTTTGCCGCCAAGTTTGAAATATACTCCGGATTCGTGGTCGTCTGTGCATAGTTCAAGTTTAAGGCCTTCAATTTCGAGTGTCCATTGCTGATTATCTTCCGCTTCGTCTGAAAATGGAATTGCCGCGAAGAACATATCACAATCAATTTCGCCATTGCTTGCTACTTCATTCGCCTCGTCTTCGTCATCTACGCTTTTGTATGAAAGTTCGTAGCCACCATGTGCGCAGCCGCTAATTGCGAATTTGCGTTTTGGAACCTTACTTTCGTACTGGTTGTCACTTGCCATGTCCGAGGCAAAGTTGGTTTCAGCCATAAAAGAGGGAATCTTGAGATAGCTTTCTAAAATATTAGACCAATTATATCCAATAAGCGTGGCGGGAATCTTAACCAAGACGTCTTCGTTCCACTCGAAGTCTTTGGGACAATCGTCATCTGTAATGTTCAGGAACAGAAGGCCTTTAGGCAACTCTATGGTCGTTTTCTCTTTAGCATTTGCGCTGATGTCAAAGATTTTCTGCTTGGCCTCGTCGGTCAGCATCTTGTAGTCGGTTGTCAAGCATTCCGGCCCGAGTTTGATTGTCTTCATAATTGCTCCTGCTTAAATTTCTTGTGCTTTATTGAATGTTTTAAAAACGCAAAAACCGCCGCAACGTAAAATGTCGCGGTGTTTTTTAGTAATCCTGAAAAAAGGATTACAAACGACTTGTAAACTGATTTTTACCTGGGGGGGGTAACGGGTTTAACGAACAACGCAAAGCGGTCCGAATGGCCCAATAGAGAGCGGCTCATGTTACCCAAAATATCCATGTCAAGAAATATACCATATTTTTTTCTTTAAGGAGCGCTTTTATGGGCAAAATTGAAAAAATATATCGTCGTGGATTCCAAGGCTCTCGCCGACAACAAGGTGAACGTCCGCATCATCGACCAGGGTTCTTCGCAGATCAACATCATCACCGGTGTTGACGAAGCCGATACCGAGAAGGCCATCAAGGCCATCTACGGCGCGTTTGTGAAGTGACACCTCCGGTGTCATCCTGAGTGGCGAAGCCACGAAGGATCTCAAACCCGAATATAAACCGCGACCCGGAATTATCCGGGCCGTTTTTTTTGTTATTATTTGCTTACTATGGGTGGTAGGATGAAAATCTGGTTTCCCCTCGTGCTGGCGGCGCTGGCACTGATTGCCTGCGGGGAAGACTCCGAAACGGTTCGTGTTACGGACCGCTATACCCTCGATATGCTCGGCAAGGGCGTTTCGCTGACCGAGGAGAAATGTGATTCCGCAAGGATTGGTCAGTTGCTGTATGTCGGCGATTCCTCGAGCATTTATTATTGCACCGGCAAGGCCTGGAAAAAGGTAAATGGCAAGGATGGCACGGACGGCCGTGATGGTAAAGACGGCACCGATGGTACTGATGGCAGGAGGGGTGAGAACGGGACATCTGGTACCGACTGCTTTATAGAAGATTTTGCGGAAGGTTTCGTGATGGGTTGTGGTGCGACAAAGGCCGTTGTCCGCTATGACTTTGAACTCCCCGATACGTGCCGCATTGCACTCCGGTCCGATTCATCTTATGTCTTGACCTGCGGTAAGGACTCTGCCACGATTGTGCAGGGTCCGCAAGGTGATGACGGGGATATATGCAAGCAGACGGATATTGGAGGCGGGCAGGTTCGCCTAGTTTGCGGGGGCGATTCTGTAACCTTGTATAAGGCCGCCTGCGGCGATATCCCGTTTGACCCGGATGGTTCGCTGTTCTGTTACGGCGATACCCTTGTGCAGCGCTGTGGCTCACACATCTACGATATCAAGAAACAGTTTTGTTACGGAGATTCGCTCGTTGATATGTGTGGCGGAAAAACCTATGACCTGACGCAGCAGTTCTGTTTTAGTGATTCACTTGTAGGCCTGTGCGGCGGGGAATCGTATAATCCGGAAGCAGTTTTTTGTTCTAGTGACTCAATAGTCACTCTTTGCGGCGGCGAATCTTTTAATGTGGAAGAACAATTCTGCTACGGGGATACGGTAGTTACCAATTGTGACGGTGAGGACTATGACTTAGCACAGCAGTTCTGTTACGAAGATTCGCTCGTCAGTTTGTGCGGTGGCAAGGACTATGACTTAGCGCAACAGTTCTGTTATAGGGATTCAATAGTTTCTCTTTGTGGAGGCAAGGATTATGATTTGACAAGACAATTCTGCTATGGCGACTCACTTATTGATTTGTGTGGCGGGAGTGATTATAACCCGAAGCAACAGTTCTGTTATAATGATTCTTTAGTCGATTTATGTGGCGGAAAATCATATGACTTGGAACTGAAATTCTGTGACAATGGCTCTCTTGTAAATTTGTGTGGGGGAAAAGACTACAATCCGAAACAGCAATTCTGCTATAACGATTCGCTTGTTGATATGTGTGGTGGCAGAACGTATGATTTGGAATCTGCATTCTGCTATAATGGGCGAATCACACCCCTGTGCGGAGGCGTGGACTTCCAACCGAATAGGCAGTTCTGCTACAACGACTCTCTTGTTGATATGTGTAACGGTGAGGCTTATGATGTAAAACAGGAATTCTGTTATTATGACTCGCTTGTGAACCTATGTGGTGGGGAGGATTACGATCTAAGCGTACAGTTCTGCTACGACAATCTGTTGTATGATCTTTGCGGTGGTGAAAGCTATGATGTGCGATGGTACACTTGTTACGACAATGAGATTGTTCCTTATGAATGCCGTCGCAAACCTGAATATTATCGCGAATCTTACGTTTTTGAGCAGGAATTTTGCTATGTGGAAAAAGATACGCTTACTGGATATATAATTGACGAATATCTTGTTGAACGCTGTGGTGGGAAATCCTATGACTTGAAACAAAAATTCTGTTATAATGATGAACTCATTGATTTATGTGGAGGACGGGAGTATAATCCACAGGAGCAATTTTGTGAGATAAACGAGGTTATGGATTGGTGTAGGGATAAAAAATATGCAATAGGAAGGCAATTCTGCGATGAGAGGAACTGGCGAGTCTATAGGTACACCACAATTAATGGTGTGACATGGATGGCGGATAATCTGGACTTTAGGGTCCCGAATAGTTTCTGCGATTCTCTGTTTAAAGATGACTGGGCGCATTGTGGCCCCAAGGGGCGTTTCTATGTGTGGAGCGCCGCAATGGACTTGCCGGAATCTGAATGTGGTTATGGTCATAGTTGCGGTGATCAACTACACTATCCCCACCAGGGCGTGTGCCCGGATGGTTGGCACTTGCCGACGAAGGCCGAATGGGATGCCTTGATTGATTTTATGGGAAGAGGGGATTTTGTTTATTGGGATGATACCGTACTGGTGCGTGATAACTTTGGAAGAAATGAATACGGTTTTTCTGCGATTCCGACGGGATTCGTTGTTACTGATTCTAATCATGTTGGAACCTGTAAACATATTAGTGATGATAGAGGTTTTATTCCCAACTATGAAGGATATTCCTATTGCAGATTGAGTGATGGAACAAAAAACTCGGCCGGATTTGATGCATGGACATCTACGGAGTCATTAGATTCTAGTCGCCCTGGAACCCAATGGGTTCATTTGTGTGTGTTCTATGCGGATAACCAATGGGGTGGTTCAGTCACGACGCCGACATGGCGTAAGTATGTTTCTCGTACCGTTCGCTGTGTGAAAAACGAGAGTGAGAATGATGACCAGTAGATGTTTCCATTCACTTTATTTCGTTTCCCTGCTGCTTTCGGCCATAGTGCTGATTGCCTGTGGTGGAGACACCGAAACGGTTCGCGTTACGGACCGCTACACCCTCGATATGCTCGGCAAGGGCGTTTCGTTGACCGAGGAGACATGCGATTCTGCAAGGCTGGGGCAACTGCTGTATGTCGGCGATTCCTCGAGCATCTATTACTGCACGGGTAAGGCCTGGAAAAAGGTGAACGGCAAGGATGGCAAGGACGGCCGCGACGGTAAAGACGGTGAAGATGGCGTTGACGGCCAGAAGGGCAAATACGGCACGTCCGGTACGGACTGCTTTGTGGAAGAGTTCGCCGATGGCATTGTTCTGGGGTGCGGTGCGACAAAGGCGATTGTCCGCTACGACTTTGAAATTCCGGATACGTGTTCCATTAGGCTCACCGAGGATTCATCTTATGTTTTGACTTGCGGTAAAGATTCTACCACGCTTTTACAGGGGGCACAGGGCGATGATGGTGACTTATGCAAACAGAGTGATATTGGCGGTGGGCAGGTTCGCCTGGTTTGCGGTAGCGATTCCGTAATTTTGTATAAGGCTGCCTGTGGAGATACCCCGTTTGACCCGGATGGTTTGTTGTTCTGTTATGGCGACACTCTTGTGGAACGCTGCAACACGCATGTCTACGATATTGAAAAACAGTTCTGTTACGGAGATTCTCTGATTGCCCTATGTGGCGGAAAAACGTATGACTTGAAGGAACGTTTTTGCTATGGCGATTCAGTGGTTATCCCTTGTGGTGACAATGACTATGATTTGAGCCAACAGTTCTGCTATAATGACTCGCTTGTAAATCTCTGTGGAACTCAGGACTATGACCTGACGCAACAATTCTGCTATAATGATTCGCTTGTAGATTACTGCAATGGTAAAGACTATAACCTTGCACAGCAGTTCTGCTACAATGACTCGCTTGTTGATTTATGCGGCGATAAAGATTATGACCTAAAGAAGCAATTCTGCTATGAGGATTCCGTATATTCCTATTGCGGCTGGAAAAAATTTAATCCCGCTCAAGAATTCTGTTTTGGAGAATCTATCGAAATAAAGTGTGGTGGCGAAACATATAATCCAGAAACTCAATTCTGTTATTATGGACCTCTTGCAGAAGAATGCCCGGGATACGACTATGACATATATTTTGATATATGTAGTCCATTGTATGACTATAGTATGGGAACAGTTGAAAATAGGTGCGGCGGAAAAAAGTATGACCCGAATTTGCAATATTGTAAAGACGGCGTTCGCTATGGAACTTGCGATGGAGTAGAGTATAATTTTGATCACGAATTTTGTGATAGAAGGAATGGCAGGATTTATAGGTTCACGGAAATAGGTGGCAAAACCTGGATGGCGCAGAACTTGGATTACAAGGTGCCAAATAGTTTCTGTGATACCGTGTATAAGGATGGAAAAGAGCATTGTGGTCTAAAGGGGCGTTTTTACCCATGGTCCGTGGCAATGCAGGTGAGCGAGTCTGAATGTGGCTATGGTCATAATTGTAGTGATAGAATCACTTATCCGCATCAGGGTGTATGCCCGAATGGGTGGCACATTCCGACGAAAGAGGAGTGGGAAGCGCTTGTCGAGGTAATGGGGGAGGAAGATCTCGTTTACTGGGATGTGTCCGTTGATTTGTCTAAACGGGATAAGGTTTATCCCAAGGATCCGTATGGTTTCTCTGCAATCCCGACGGGTACGGTTCCAATTGAATATCGGGAGCAGGACCAATCATTCCATAGGCAAGAAAATGCAGATGTACCAATATATCCAAACGGATTTGACGCGTGGTCTATGACAGAAACTGAAAGTGGAAAATCAGCTTACGTGTGTTTCTTCTACGCGGACGCATCATATAATGGATTGGTACAGATAAAGGCGCCGCTTAAGAATGAAGACCGCACCGTCCGTTGTGTGAAGGATTGAGGATAAAGTATGAAAACGAAAAAAAATTTCCTGTTGTTCGTCGGGCTTTTTGCCCTTGTGGCCTGCGACGAGCAGACGACCAGCACGATTCAGGTCGCGGAGAACATGAATATGCCTACCGTGCAGGAGGGCGACAGCCTAGGTGTCTGCAATGACAGTACGGTTGCTTCCATCGTGTTCGTGGCAGATTCCGGCAAGGTGCTCTTTTGCGATGGGCATGACTGGCGTAACCTGGACGGCATCGACGGCAAGGACGGTGAAGACGGTCGTGATGGAAAGGATGGCGCTGATGGCATTGACGGCGTAGATGGCTACAGCGGAGGTAGCTGCTCTGCAGTGCTCGACAGCAACATGGTCTACAAGGTTGTGTGCGGTAGCGATTCCATAGAGATTGACCTGAAAATCCGCACGCCGTCTGCATGTAGCGTAAATGTAGACGAAGATAACACGGTGGTGCTGGTATGCGGTGCAGATTCCGCGGTAGTGCGTGTGGGCGAGATGGGCCCTGTCGGTGAATCGTGTTCCGAGAAGGATAACGGCGATGGAACATACACCCGCAAGTGCGGTGACTCTGAAATTCTCTTCTATAAGGGGTTGTGCGGTGACACGCCGTATGATCCGGAGAAATACACCTGTGATGGCATTAATTTGGTGAAGAAGGGGGAATAGTATGAAGAAGGCTATAATCATTTTCTTGTTTGCGATGGCGACCCTTGCCTTCTATGCCTGTGAAAGCGAAGAGACTGTCGTTGATGTTGATCGCAGCGTGGGTGTGGACGTGCTGGGCAGTGACCAGAAGATTAAGGATATCAAGTGCGATTCTTCCGTGATGGGGAAGATTGTCTACGATCGAGAATTTGGCGTGCCCATGTACTGCACCGGCTCGGGATGGGCAATGCTGAACGGCCGCAATGGCAAGGACGGCAAGGATGGTGCCGATGGTAAGGACGGCGTTGACGGCAAGGATGGCAAGGACGGTGAGAACGGCTGGTTCTGCGTCGTTGAATCTCGTTCCTTGAATAGCTTCTTCATCAACTGCGATAGCGATACGGCGACAATCACGCTGGACTGGGAAGTCGATGAGGGTTGCCACATTGCGAGCCAGGAAGAAACTCTGGTGCGCGTCGTGTGCGATAGCGATACGATAGATATCCCGTATGGGATAAAGGGCCCGAAAGGCCCGGATGCTTCCCTTCCGGATTCGTTGCGGTCAGAACCTTAAGCACATTTTTGGCTATATATTTATAGTTGGAGGTACAAACCATGTCTCATTGTCGTTTTTGCGGTTCATCCAGTTACGGTTTCGGCTGCTCCTACAGCCCCACTGGCAAGCACGCCCATATCTCGGACTCTTCAAGTTGCATATACTGCGGCTCGTCCAGTTATGGCTCGGGTTGCAGTTATAGTCCCACCGGTATGCACAAGCATGGTCATGGTGGCGACAAGTGTGCCTATTGCGGCTCGTCTAGTTACGGTTCCGGGTGTAGTTATAGCCCGACAGGGAAACACGAGCATTAGGACTTGTGATGAACCTTGCCTTGCTTAGACTCTTCGGCATCCTGATTGCCGTGCACGAGTTAAATCGACTCGTGAGGCTCTTGTTGCAGGTTACTATGGTGGAGTTTGAAGAGGGCGAGTCCTTTACGGATATTGCTCCGATGATTCTTGCAAGTGTCGCCATTATTCTCGTGGGGATAATCGTGTTCGCAAAAAAGAGTGCGAAACTCCTGAGGGTCTTTTCCGCAATCATGATAATAGTGAGTATTGTTGGCGGTATAAACTTCGCGCGTGTGTATTTGGGCCTTCAATATTCGCCGGGTGTCGGGTTCCTGCTGCAAAGGCTGGCCGACCACTTTATAAACATGTTTATGGTAGTCTATTTCGTTTCGTTGTTTATGGGGAACATGAAGACTCCGGAAGGGAGCCGCGTGAACTTGAGCCTGCTCCGGTTCTGCGCCATAGTCTTTTTGGTTGACGGGTTTGGCTTCTTGGTGCATATCGGGTACGACCATTCCGTGCCTGTCGTAATCATGACTGCGGCTTCGATTGCGGCGGGCATTGTTGCGCTTGCCAAGAATAACACGCTGGTCCTGAAGGCCTTTGCGGTATGTTCGATTCTCTGGCTCCTGTGGACTCACATTGAATTTGTCCGTACAAACATGTTTGGCGCGTATCACGTTGCCAACGCTATCGTGGGCATAGTTCTCAGTTCGCACCTCGTGGTGTGCATCACCACGTTCTTTATAGATGTAGAAGAAAGCAAGTTCTACCTCCAGAAACTGAAGGCGCTTTTCTTCAAGTGGAAGAATCTTACCTGATTTAACGCTTCTTTACGGTCCTGACGGCGGGGCTGAGCTTCTGTTCGCCAGTACCGAGGTAGCGGCCTTGCATGTCGAACACGCGGTAATCACCCTTCAAGACGGGCAGGCTTGCGCGCCTTGAAATAGTTGTCGTGCCGGTGCTGTCTGATGCTGTGCCGGTAGTGTCTGCTGATTCGGTAATATTGAAATAGTCTATAGTGAGATAGCTGGTCCAGGACTTCCCCTTACTCCCATCCACAAGCGCCATGACATCGGTTATCTTGCCCAGCTTGAGGCCGAGTTCTTCCCACTTCTTGAAGTGGGCGGTAATGTCGATGTGTCCGCTATCGCGCGTGGTGCGTCGAATGCTGAAATACTGCTTGAACGAGGTGTTGCCCTGGACGCCCAAGTAGTTGTTGGCGGTGTTCTGCCAGATGTCGTAGGTGTCGCCATCGACAGTGAATTCGCCCATCCTGGTTCCGAAAGCTGATGTGTCTGCTTTGTCTTCGATATACCAGTAGTCTACGATGTAGAATTCAGTTTTCGGCTCGGTGGTGTTGCCCTGGATGCCGATCAAGTAAAAGCCGGTGCCTGCGCCGTACGTTGAACCAAGTTTGTAGTCCGCCGCAAAGTTGCCATGCTGGTCGAAGGTCTTTGGCTCGTCGAACTTGGGACCAAAGCGCACGATAGCGTCCGCGGCCTTGGAGTAAACTAAGTAGCCGCCATCATCGTAGCACTCCAAATAAGCATTGTAGCCATCGCGCCAGACTTCGTAACTGTAGTTTGTACCGTCTATCGTGCCGGAGGCGTAGTTTTCGCCCTCCGCGGGCCATGCGTTAGGGCACCTATCCGCATAGATAGTCGTAGCCAAGCCCATGGTGAGGGCGATTCCTAAACCCACTAGATTCTTCTTCATGTTGTTAATATAAGTTTTTTTGTAGCCCAGCGGGCGTTAATTCTGCTTAACCTTTTTCATTCTGGCGACACTAAAATGTTTTTTCCCGTATCCTCTGTTCAAAAAAAATATATAATAAGAGTATAAATGCCTGAAAACATTTAATTTCAACACAATGGTAAGATATGGACGAATTTTCAAATATCATCACGATGGATGCAGAAAACATCAAGAGGTTCAAGAAACTTTATGGTGATGGCCGGCGCCTCGCTGATACCCCTGAAACATTGCTGTCGTTTTCAATGATTATTCCGGAACCATCAAGGGATGATGCGGACAGTGGCTGGGCCGATAATACAAATCAAGATGTTTGGGCCTGGAGAAAAATGAACGCCCCTGGTGGAAATACTGCGCCTGTCGATGTGATAGGGAATGCTATTAAAACATGGCGGATGGACAACTGGGGAACAACTAGTGATGTTTTGTATGATGGGAACGAGGAACCGTTCATACGCACTTTGGATGGCTTGTTGAAAGGAGAATTTCCTTTTTACACGTTTGGAAAGCCTCCCATTAAAGTCTATGAAAAGATGGCGGCGGATGGCTTGGTGTTTGAAACGCGTTGGTGGTGTGATTTTGCCTATGATGAGTGGTTCACAGGCAAAGGCAAGGTTGAAGACGGCCGCTTTCAGTACCATGCTGGACCGATGACTGGTTCCGAAAACCTTCAAATGCAGTTGATAGCCCATGATTTTTTAGATTGTTCAGAAGAAGATACAGATGATCAAAAGACAATTGTCGTGAAAAATCGTGAACATCTTGACCAACTCCTTAAGGAACTGCAAAGATATATTGAGACAAATTTGTATATGCAAGGAACATTTGGTCTTATAGACAGCATTGCGGAAAATACAATTGCCTTGAACAAAGTTCTAGACCTGAATTTTTTAGATGTCTCTAATGTGACCGACTTTAGCAATCTTTTTGCGAATTTTGATGTTTCCCCAGAACCTTCAAAAGGCTGGTTCTGCAAAATCAAGCTGGACATTAGCAAGTGGAACATATCAAACGTAAGCAAGAAGGCGCTCCTGCTTGATAACGACCGAGTGGACCTTGGAGATTTAAGCAAATGACACAACAACCCAAAGATATGCCTACCGTCGTTGTCACGACAAAGAAACAGCTTCAGGATTTGATCAAGGAGACGATGGCTCTTTATGGTCCGGAATGCGACCTGAACTTCATCGATGTATCCAAAATGAAGAGCATGTCCAAACTATTCAAAGGATCCAAGTTCAACGGCGACATTAGCAATTGGGATGTCTCCAATGTTGAAGACATGAGCCTTATGTTCAGCCCAGAAGGTTTATCTAGTTCCCAGTTCAACGGAGACATCAGCAAGTGGAATGTATCCAATGTAACGAATATGCACGGCATGTTTTATTGTTCCCAATTCAATGGTGATATTAGCCAATGGGACATATCAAAAGTGGTAGATATGTCATATATGTTTGCTTTCTCCCAATTTAATGGAGACATTAGTAAATGGAATATATCTGATAAGGCTCGAGTTGACAAAATATTCGAAAATGTCGAAAGCAACCAGCCAAAAGGTAATTTGGACACTATTTTAGCTCTATATCAAAAGATTTTAGATTTGTCAAAAGATTCGTCGGGTAGGCTCGTTGCAGTTGACAGCGATCACTTAAAACAGATTGTTAAAGCCGCTGTTGCCTGTTATGGCCATGACTGCGACCTAAATTTCATTGATGTATCTAAGGTGACTGATATGGAAGGCTTATTCCAAAACTCTAAATTCAACGGCGATATCAGCAATTGGGATGTGTCCAATGTGACCAATATGAAAGCGATGTTCTGCTCGTCTAAATTCAACGGCGACATCAGCAAGTGGGACGTGTCCAATGTGACCAACATGAGAGCGATGTTCGAACATTCTCTATTCAACGGCGACATCAGCAAGTGGAATGTATCCAACGTGACAAATATGAGCGAGATGTTCTACGAATCCAAGTTCAATGGCGACATCAGCGGCTGGGACGTGTCCAATGTAACAGATATGGGTCAAATGTTCTTCATGTCAGAATTTAACGGCGATATCAGCAATTGGGTCGTTTCGAATGTAATGAATATGAACATGATATTTTTCCAATCAGCATTCAACGGCGACATCAGCAAATGGAATATTTCTAAAAAAACTAAAAAGAGGAACATGTTCACGTAATGAGCTTTGAATTGGCGAAAATTTGACAAATAGGCACGATCCTCCGATAAATAGAAGAGATTCAGGGAGATGCCTATGAGATACACTATAGATGAATTGGTTCAAAAACTTAAAGCGGCTGGGCTTACGGTAGGCCGCGATTGTAGGGTAATCAATCCGCGCGATGGTTACACCATCGGCATTGTGGAGCTAAAGCAGTGGAGCTTTAAGGAGCCATTCCTGTACGAAATCGAGAAACTCTATTGTTCCGACGAGAGTTACGTATATGTCGGAACAGGTTTTGGCATGTTTGACCAAATGTTCAATACTTATAAATATACCAAGCGTTCTGTCAAAAAGAGCGATCTAGATGGATTTATAGCCGTTTGCAAAGAATTTATAGGATGGGTGAATGACTTTTATCCTCGCGAAAAAGTCTTGGAAAAGGAGCGAAAAGATGAAGAACTTCGCGAAAAACTCCGATTATTCAAGCGGTTAAGAAAAGAGCGAAAACCGAGTGACTTCTCGAAGTGGATTAAGTCTTAAATTCCTGCAATATCTTACCCCAGCCCAATGACTGGGAAGTTTTTTATTGCGCCTTCAGCAGGTTGCAGTTGTATTTTTCTAGGCTTGTTTCCGGTGCGATAGCCGGATTAGGCTCTGCCTTGCATAATGGCAGCGAGTAAATCAACCTAAATATGTGCTTTTTTTACATTCTATCACTTCTATGCGATATATAAAGCAAAAAGAGGTATCTATGAATTATCAAAACAATAATCAAAGAAGTAATAATAACTGTGGGTTAGTGTTGGAAGACTTTGTACAGTATTACCTGCGCGGGGACTATGATCAGGACCTTCATTACATATTCGAGACGGAATATGAGCCACATTGCAATGGTCGGCTGTGGTTAAACAGTGGCCACTGGGACGAAATCAAGCAGAAAAATTGCGAATGTGCGCAAGCAGACCCGATTCGAAATTTTGTATTTTCGGGTGTTTTCCTGTATCAGTTGATGACTCACCTGTTGCTTTGGGACGAGATGACCCAAAAGGATTTCGAGAGCCCCAACGGCGAAGCGAATCCGCGTTATCTAAACTACGAAAAATATGTCAGCCTCCTCGAACATTTGGGCTGGCCGGGTTTCGGGCTTGATATCTGGAAGGAATTTTCGAACCAGTTCTCGCACAAGAAGCTGTTTTTTGAAGGATTGGAAGAAATCCTTGACAGGTATGGCCTGATGACATCTAGGTTTGGAAATGACACGTACAGGTTTATCTTGGTCTGCATTTTCAATGTGATGTACGGCTTGCTGCAAGAAGGAGTGCAGCAGATGGATATCCCTGCGTCGCAGAAACGGAGCATCCTTGCCACGGCCAAAGACCATTCCGAGAGAATTCTGGAGTATTTTTAAGGGAAAGGACTTTCAATACTGTTACAGAAAGAAATACTCGAAGAAATTTAATGACTGTCTTTCTGCTAAAAGTATATATGCTGGAGTAGGTTTTTAGTAGAAATTGTTTTTTTGTTGAATAAGTTTAAAAAACTTATGTTTTTTTTTGAAAAAATATGTATACTAATAGTTGTTAGCATCCACAAAAAGTCACAATGCAAAGAGGTCCTTATATATGCCTAATTGGGTTTGGAATTATGTGAAAATTTCGGGAACGCCCGCAAGAATCAAGGAAATCAAAGAAAAAGCCAACATTAATGGCCGTGTATTCAATTTTGAAGCGTTTGTGCCGGTTGACTATGAAGACCCCAAATACCAGAATAAAGAGCAAGGCTCTGGAACTGAACCCGGAGCAGGACATGAAGATTTTCTAAGGCGGGACTGGATTATTGATCATTGGGGAACCGACCGGAATGCGATAGATGCAAAAATTGATGAAGAAGGCGATGATTTTGTTCGCTACTCTTTCTGTACTGCATGGCACGAACCCGACAAATTTTGGATAACCTTCGCAGACATGTATCCTGATGTGAAAATTGAAAGAGATTGTCAGCATGAGATTGATGAATATATTGATGAAGAGGAAGAAGCCGAAAAGGAATTGTCGCCTGTCCAAAAGTTCCTTTTGAATTGGTTCAACTCAAAACGAACGGAAGATAAATTTGCATGTGGACAATGGAAACTTGTAGATCCTTTGTCTGATTATTGGCAGATAGAAGTTCCTTTGGTGGGCGGGTCGGATTGGCTTGATAGCAATCCTTTTACATATATTGACTTTGTTTATCGTGACTATAGGGGAACTTTTTCGATTGAACTCGCTTGTAAAGGCCAAAATAAATTCTTTGAAAAATTGGCGGCCTTCGACAGCGTTATCTGTAAGTTTGCTGAAGATAATGGTGGACGCGTATTGACAGAAGATGAAAGCTGGTGGTTCTGGTCACAATCGGACCGGCGTATATATCCGCAAGATGTGAAAGCCCCTATTTTTGTGGTTCATAGACCTTATTTCCATGATCCTTCTAAAAAAAGATTTTTTGCCGAGATTTACTTTAATGAACCGGGCGTACTTGCGCTTGAAAGGATGTATGCCTTTTGGAAAGAATTTGGAATTCCGTATTGGAAGGATTATTTAGATTTTCCCCAGGTAAATTTTGGGGAAATCTATCCAGATGTCGATGCAGATTGCTTTCAAAAAGCCAAGGAAGCCAAAGAAGCCGAAAGGGCTCAAGAGGCCGAGAGAATCAAACAAATTATTGAATCGAGGGCTTTGGATCAAGGCAATCAAGATGACGACCTTCCCTTTTAAGGGCTTGCAATAGGGGTTATAAGGCGAATGTCCTGGCAAACTTGTACTGGTAATTTGCGACGTCATCGAGGGTCATGAACACCTACAAGGCGCTCTACGCCAACGGTGATGATACTGACGACTGGAAGCAGGTGGCTTTCCAGGGATAAAAAAAGTGCGGGTGAACCGCACTTTTTTACTTCTTGTACCACTTGGGGATTTTCTTGGATTTTTTCAGCACTGAACCCTCGAACATTTCGCACAAGTCAGCCTCTTTGGATACGTTCCACTGGCTGATATCGTGATTAAACTTGGAGTATGCAAACATCTTATCCATATACTTAACGTTGGACACATTCCATTTGCCAATGTCACCATTGAATTCAGATTCGAAGAACATGCCGCTCATAGAAGTCACGTTAGCCACGTTCCATTTACTGATGTCGCCATTGAACTTGGACCATTGGAACATGCGTTCCATACTTTTCACGTTAGCCACGTTCCATTTGCTAATATCGCCGTTGAACTTGGATTTTTGGAACATCCAATTCATCTCGATTACATTGGATACATCCCATTTACTGATGTCGCTGTTAAATTGAGATTCTTGGAACATTTCACGCATTTCCGTTACTTTGGACACGTTCCACTGGCTGATGTCGCCGTTAAATTTGGATCTAGCGAACATGCCACTCATAGTAGTTACCTTGGACACATCCCATTTGCTGATATCGCCGTTGAACTCAGAACCAGAGAACATAGCATACATCTTCGTCACCTTGGATACGTCCCATTTGCTAATGTCTCCTTTAAATTTTGTGCGGACGAACATGCCACACATGTCTGTTACTTTGGACACATTCCATTTGCTGATGTCTCCGTTGAATTGAGATCCCCAAAACATACTGTTCATAGAAGTCACATTGGATACATCCCATTCGCTTATATCACCGTTGAATTCAAAACGCCTATTTTTTTTGTGGCTATCGTCTCTGGCAAACAAATCATCCATGGTCGTAATCTTGGAAACATTGATGAAATTCAGGTCGCATTTGGGGCCGCTTTTCTTCATCGCGGCATCAATGAGTTTTTGGAGATGCTTGAGGTCTTTTGCCACGACCTTCTTTGCGACGGTCTTGTCTGTGCTCTTTACTGCGGCCTTTGCAACCGTAGCCTTTGAGGGCTTCTTTGCGACTGGTTTTGCAGTTTCTGCTTTTGCGGGTTTCTTAGCCATGGGCTTTGCTGCAGCCGGCTTGGCAGCTTTCTTTGCAACTGCAGTTTTTGTAGCCGCAACCTTCGCAGATTTCTTGGCTACGGCCTTTGCTGCGGTTGTCTTGACGGCTTTATTAGATTCTGTCTTGGCCGTTTTTTTAGCGGATGCTTTTGTGGCTGATTTTTTTGCAAACTTCAAGTTTAACAAGGCGATCAAAGACTCTGGTGATATGGGCTTATGCATTGCCATAAAAATCATTCTCCTTTTTGTAAAACATTAATACCAATTGAAATATATATTTTTTTTTTGAATAGAGGAAAAATACTGGTTTGCAGTCTTCTTCCCGTCCCTTTTACATTATCGGTCCTTTTTGAGATATATTGGACGTTGTCGGCTACTCTTTGTACCACTTGGGGAGTTTGCCCGCTTTTTCCAGAGCGGAGTAATCGAACATCAAGTTCATATTTACCACATCCGAGACATTCCACTCGCCAATATCGCCATTGAACAGAGAGCCGCTAAACATGTCTCTCATATTTCGGACATTAGACACGTTCCATCGGCTAATGTCACCCGTAAATCGGGACTTTCTAAACATTCCCATCATGTTTTGAACTTTGGATACATCCCAGTTGCAGACATCCCCGTCAAACAGAGATTCGTCAAACATGCATGCCATTTGTTCCACGTTCGAGACATTCCACTTGCTGATATCGCCATTGAAATTCGAGCCACTGAACATGTGATTCATATTTGTCACTTTGGAGACATCCCAATTGCCAATGCCGAGATCGAACGGAATCCGTTCTTCTTCTTTCCCGGTATCAAGATTCAGGATCGGACCATCTCCAGAAAACATGCCACTCATGTCCGTCACATTGGATACGTCCCATTCGCTGATGTTTCCCCTAAAGCCTCGGTCGGCAAACAAATCATGCATGTCCGTCACTTGCGACACGTCAATGAAATTCAGGTCACATTTCTTGCCTTCTTCTTCGAAGGCCTCTTCAATAAGTTGTAGCAAATGATCGCGGTCGCGAGCGATAACTTTTTCGTGCATGTTCATATATTTCATTATCCTCTACTCTATTATCGCCAATCGAAACTAAAGCTTTTTATCTTTGGCAACAATCATCTTGCCCGGCGTTTTTTTCTTAGCCGTTTTCTCGCTTGAGGTCTTTTGGGGCTTAGTTGCAGATTCTTCCAAGGATTCTTTTCGACGTTGATACATCCTGTAATCATGAGATTTATAGAACATTCCGCACTTATTGGTCACATTGGACATGTCCCACTTGCTAATATCGCCACAGAACTCGGTATCGGAGAACATATAATCCATATTGGTCACTTTTGACACATTCCATTTGCTGATGTCCCCTGCAAAAATAGACTTTTTGAACATGGCATACATGCTAGTCACATTGGATACGTCCCAACCGCTAATGTTGCCGTTGAACTTAGCACCACTAAACATACAACTCATATCAGTCACATTGGATACGTCCCATTTGCTAATGTCGCCGTTAAAAGGGGAACCGTAGAACATATACTTCATACTCTTTACTTTAGAGACATTCCATTTGCTGATATCGCCTTTGAATTCGGAACCATGAAACATAAATGTCATGTCGGTCACGTTGGACACATCCCACTTGCTGATATCGCCTTTGAACGCGCTATATTCGAACAAACTCCCCATGTCAGTCACATGCGAGACATCAATAAAATTTAGGTCGCAATTAAAACCATTTTTTTCGACAGCCTCTTCAATGAGCTGTTCAAGATGTTCAGTATTTTCTGCCACGACAGTTGTTCCCGGAGCCTTTTTGATTTTTTTCATGTCTGGCACTTTCGGCTTTTTGTGGGTGTAGGCAGAACCATCGAACATTCCGCGACGATTATCTGCATCAATGTGGCTTATGTCCCATTTGCTGATATCTTGGTTGAACTTGGAATCCATGAACATGCAACTCATATCTTTTACATTGGAAACATTCCATTTACTGATGTCGCCGTTAAATATGGATTCAACGAACATCCAACTCATATCTTTCACATTGGAGACATCCCAGTTGCTGATATCGCCATTGAAGTGGTAGTTGTATTTGAACATACCGTACATGTTCTCCACTTTGGAGACATTCCACTTGCTGATGTCGCCGTTGAATGCGGACTTGTTGAACATTTCACTCATGTCCGTCACATTGGATACATCCCACTGGCTAATATCGCCATTGAATTCCATTCGAGTGCATCCACTATTTTCATCCCAAAACAGGGTGTTCATGCTCGTCACTTTGGAAACGTCGATAAAATTCAGGTCGCAATTGGGGCCGTTTTTCTTAATCTCTGCTGTAATAAGCCTCTTGAGGTGACTGAGGTCCTTGGCAACGACTTTTTTAGCAGGGGCTTTTTTAACAGGGGCTTTTTCAACACCTGCTTTTGTAGTGGTAGTCTTGGCAGCCTTCTTGGCCACCGTCTTTTTTGCGACTTTCTTTTCCATGGAATCTTATTCCTTTCCTTAAAATCAGGTCGGATATTTTTGGTTAAAATATACCAAGAACGCATTAACGCTGTGGGACTTTCGCGCCGTTCGCCTTGTAATATTGCGGATTATTGCCCGAGAAACGGGTATTCGGGAAATGTTCATTCAGGAACAGTTCCCGTTTTTGTTGCCTTTCGCCGCGGGCATTAGGCGCCCGGCGGGTTTCGTGGATGCGGGTTGGCGGTTCCACGCTTGATTTCAGATTCCACTTTTCAAGTGAATCGAGGCCCGCGTTCCCGAGCACTGCGAGATCGTAGCCGATGACCTTCGCGGCGCCCGCGGCGTATGCAGAATCAAGCTGCGCGGAGATTCTTGCGCTGTCGGCAAGCGCGTGCGAGTCGTCTGTGCGGAACAGTTCCATGTCGACCCAGAAATCAATCCCGTATTGCTTGCAGGCCTGCACTACTGCGCGTTCGTACTGTGCGACGTTCGATGTTTCGGCGTGGTGCTTGCCCGCATCGCTCGCGCCTACGCCATCTTGCACGGCGATAATGTCGGGCTTGAATCCTGCAGCGAAAAGCTGTTCAAAAAATGCCTGCAGTTTCTCGGGTTTTTCCAGATTCTGGTTGTAGAACGGCGCCGCCATCACTTTCCAGCCTTTCGCTTGTGCGGCTTCGGTAACCGGCTTCAAAAAAAGTTCCGTGAGCATCTCCGGCGTCGCGTCATTGCGTAGGCCGTCCCAGTAGTAGCGCGCAATTTCTTGCGGGATGTACACGCCCGCGACTACGGTCTCGCTCCCGTACAGCGCATAGATTTCTTCGAGTACCTTCAGGTTGCGTGCAGACAAAGTATCGAGCTGCTCGGCGGTCGGCGGGGTGTACCAGTTTTCGCCGTTGTAGTATAGCCCGAGCCAGACCCTGGTCCCGGTGGCCTTTGCCGCCTCGATGCTTTTGGGGAAAAGTTCATTGTTCTTGTACTGCGTGTTCTGCAAAAAGTCCAGTTGCGAGGGGTAGTACAAGTGCGTCGCTTCGACCGCAGCGTATTGCAATACGACTTCGTCCATCCCGAGCGCGTGCAGGCGCTGGTGCATGTGCGTGATGGAATCTTGCGGGTAGTAGGCTGTGGACCAGCCCGCGTCGAAAACACCCGCGAACCCCGCCGCATGAACTGCGCCGGCGAACGGCCCGATTGCAAGCGAAAACACTCCGCACAGGAGCGCGGGGAGTGCAAGCCGGAATGTTTGCCGCGAGATTGCCATACTTGTAATATATATTCTTTTAAATCAAAAATCTAACTGCCGAAAAATAGGGTAAAAAAATCCGGCCTTGCGGCCGGACTTCAGTTACTATTCTTCGCACATTGCGGTTTTTATCTTTTTGCAGGTGCCATCCTTTTCTTCATTCAGGGCATCGTCTAGAGAACTCATGCTGGATTCTTCGTCAACCATCGGCGGGTTGCCATCATTATAGTCCGTGGTCTTTATAACCTTCCCGTCATCAACGGTCCATGTCCTGGTAATCACACCGACGGCTGTTACTTCGAACTCGGTCACGGACGTTGCATCAGAGGTGTACCAGCAACCCTGATATGATGTTTGATTCGGTTCCGGCAAAGTGAAGCAATCGCCGCTAGAAGGGGTGTCGCCGTCCTTCTTTTCTACGTCTTGGGTATCCGTATTGGGGGATGAAGAAGAATCGTCGCCACATGCGGTGAAGAGTGCACTTGCGCCGATAACGGCTGCGAGGAACATTTTTTTCATTGTAATACTCCTTGAAATTTTTTTGACAGAAGTAATATATACCATGAAACCCGCGCGGGGACAATTTTTTTAGTTGCCCCGAGCGGGAGTGATGTATTTCACGAAATTTTGGTGCGGAGTGTATTTATGGTGACTTTTCGCGCTATTTCAGCGCGGCCAGCACGTCTTCTGCAATTTGCGCGGGTGTGAGGCGGTTGCGCTCCATGAGTTCGCCGTAGGGCACCTTGTCGTAGAATTCTTTCTTGAGACCCTTCACGAGCACCTTCATGTCGCATGTGCCGTAGTACCGCGCAACCTTTTCGCCAAAGCCTCCGTCCACTACGCCGTTTTCCAAAGTAACGACTACTTGGTGGTCTGCGCAAAGCCCATCCAATACCTCGCAGTCGACGCCCGTGGCAAAGCGCGGGTTGATAACCGTTGCGTCGATTCCCGATTTTGCGAGTTCCGCCGCTGCTTCTTCGGCGAGGGCATAGTAGCTGCCAAGGCCGATGAGTGCCACCTTGCTTCCGCGCTTGTCTATCTTGAACGTGTTCAGCCTGGAGTAATCCTTGTCGAACGCGACATTCCTGTGAGCAACTCCGTTCGGAATGCGGATGGCCATCGGGTGTTCCGTCTGGTCGATCGCATAGTCCATCATGGCAATCGCTTCCTCCACGCAGGTGGGGCAGAGGTACACCAGGTTCGGAATGTTGCTCATCATCGGGATATCGAAAATGCAGAGGTGCGTGGTGTCGTTCATGCCGTCGGCACCCGACATGGTAATCAGCAATGTGGCCGGGTTGTTGTTCGCGCAAAGGTCCTGCGAAAGCTGGTCGTACGTGCGCTGGATAAACGTTCCGTGCGTGCTGTACACGGGTTTGGCGCCGCCCTTCGCGAGTCCCGAAGCAAGCGCCACCGCGTGTTCTTCGGCGATACCTACGTCGATAAACTGCTTGCCCGCTTCCTTGCGCCGGTCGGCAAAGAATCCGATGCCCGCGGGTACGGCGGAGTGGATTACGACCACCTTCGGGTCGGCCTTGATTTTCTTCATCAGGTAGTCACCGAGGATGCCGCCGTAAGATTCTCCGTTGCCCCAGTTTACGACACCCGTAGGAATGTCGAACGGTGCCGCCCAATGGAAACCTTCCTTCGCGTTTTCGGCAAAGCTGTAGCCCTTGCCCTTGAGCGTGTGGATGTGAACGACGACTGGCTTGGTCGAATCCTTCACCTGTTTGAAAGCCGCAATGAGCGATTCGATGTCGTTGCCTTGCTCCACGTAGAGGTAATCGAACCCGAGGCTCTTGAAATAGTTGTTCTCGCTCTTGCCCTGCGTGGCACGCAGTTCCGCGAGGCTGGCGTAGAGCCCGCCGTGGTTCTCGGCGATGGACATCTCGTTGTCGTTCACCACCACGATAAAGTTCGTTGCGTATTCGCCCGCATTGTCCAGGCCCTCAAATGCTTCGCCGCCGCTGAGCGAGCCGTCACCGATGACGGCGATTACATTGCCCTTTTCGCCCTTGATGTCGCGGGCGGTTGCAAGCCCGAGCGCAAGGCTTACCGAGGTCGAGGTGTGTCCAATCATAAAATGGTCATGCTCGCTCTCGCAGGGTTCGGTGTAGCCCGTGACGCTCCAGTACTTGTCCGGATTCAGGAACGCTTCGGCGCGGCCTGTGAGAATCTTGTGCGTGTAGCTCTGGTGGCTGACATCGTAGACAATCTTGTCCTTGGGCGATTCAAAAACATAGTGCAGTGCGATGGTCGCATCGACAAAGCCCAAGTTCGGCGACAGGTGCCCGCCGCACTTGGAAATCTTGTTCAAAAGCGCCGTGCGGATTTCGCCTGCGAGCGCTTTGAGGCTTTCCGTGTCCATCTTCTTCACATCTGCAGGGGATGCAATCTTTTCCATCAGCATAGGGTACCGCCTTGGGGTCGGATAAAGGGTAGTTAAATATTTTCAAGTTAAATATACAACCTTAGCGCTCGTTTTACGCTCCCTAAAAACGCAATTTCTGGTTCGCGCAGGAAACAGGAACTATTCGCATTGACGCCTTTTGCAAAAAGAAGTATTTTCAGAGCATGAACCTGCGCACCCTTCTTGTACCTTTCTTTGCGATGCTCCTGCTATGCTGTGCCGGCAGCGAGCCCGCTACGGTCAAGAAAGGAGAAACTACGCAGCCGCCCCCGAAGGGCCCGCCAGATTCCGTGCTGGTTATTGCAAGTTTCGAGAACCTGTTGCACATCATCCCGAATTATTCAAGGCCCCAGTCGTCAGATAAGGACCGGTTTATCCGCGAAGCGGTCACGACCATGTGCAATGGCGGTGACTTTATCGAGTATTCCATGGAGGGTAGCGGGTTTGGCAAGACGGAATTCTCCGTAAGGCTAGAGCGTATTGCGCGCGATTCGACGTGGTTTGTGCAGCGCACGATAGGCTACTGGAAGGATTACATGAAAATGGGTGAAGACCCCTACAATCATGCCATGCGGTGGAAAAAGGTGGTGGTGGATTCCGTTGCGGATACGGCGATGTTCCTAAAGATGTTGGACAAGATGGAGGCTTTCACTCCTGAGACGACGAAGGTGGAAAAAAATAATTATATGCTGGTGGATTCGAACATAGAACACCTGTTCTATAAGAAGGATGGAAGATGCAGGAGCGAGAGTGTCATGGGCGGCTACTTCTTTGATTCTCCGGGGATGTACGCACTTTTTAAGGAAATGGCAAAGTGGACCCGTGACGACTACTTTACGATCGAGTTTGTGCCGGATAGCAACCTGGTGCGTTCGAACGTAAAACTGCCCGAGCCCGTAGAATGTAAGGTGCTTTACTCTCCGGAGCCCGGCAGGTACGAACGTGTTGAAGGACTTGATAAGCCGATTCAGTTGATGCCCGGCGAGCAGAGAACGCCGTTCGATTTCTCGAAACTGATAAAGGGCAGCATGATGCTGTGTGGCGAGAATGCCGGCATGATCAGGAATATCTGGGAATTGGATGAATTCGTGAAGGAGTAGCATGCGCCGTTTTTTATTCCTGCTTTGCATTTTCGTGTCGGCGCTGTTTATCGCCTGCTCCGAGTCGTTCACCGACCCGCGCGATGGTCAGAGTTATGACATTGTGAAAATCGGGGAACGGACCTGGTTTGCGGAGAACCTGAATTTTGCAACCGAGGGGAGCGTGTGCCCCGAGGGCGATAGCCGCAAGTGTTCCGAGTATGGACGGCTCTATACCTGGGACGATGCACGCACATCATGCCCCGAAGGCTGGCGTCTCCCTGACAGTGCCGATTTCGCAAATCTCATTGAAGCTTCCGGCGGCACGGAACAGGCGGGCGAATCCCTCAAGTCCACAGGCGGTTGGTTCAAGAAGGGGAACGGCACCGACGCGCTCGGCTTCAATGCGCTACCCGCAGGCTACCGCGGCGCAGTTACGAAGAACGATGACGGTGAAATGGAAGGCGGCAAGTACGACGGTATCGGCGGCTACGCATACTTCTGGAGCGTGACTACGACGCCTGACGATCTTGCGTATTATTTGTTTCTTGATTTCAGCAGCAAGGCTACGAGCATGAACGCATTCCCCAAGGGGGACTTCCGTTCAGTGCGCTGCGTCAAGGCCGCACAAGCGGCGCGGTAATTGTCCCGCGGTAGAATAAACTCCGCAAGCGCCTATAGCAAATAGTCCATGCGGATGTTCCGCATGCTTTCGAACAGGTTTGCCTTCAAGGTAGAATTGCCCTTGGTGAGGCTCTTGATTTCTTCGCGTATGGTCTTGCGGTGGCTTGCCTTCGAGAACTCGCAGGTGCAGGTGAACTTGCGGATGCCCGCATCTTCCGCATACTCGATAATCTCAGATTCCTCGCAGTAGCATAGCGGGCGTATAATGCTGCACGGGTACTTTTCGTAGGGTACCATTGGGGGCATGCCGCTGAACTCTCCCTTGTACAGCATGTTCATCAGGAGCGTCTCTACGATGTCGTCCATGTGGTGCCCGAGCGCAATCTTGTTGTAGCCCTTTTCGCGGGCGAACTTGATGAGCTCGGTGCGGCGCTGCGTGCTGCACCAGTAGCAGTTGAGGTTGCGCCCTTCCTTGAGCCTGCCTTCCACCGCGACGTCCTTGAAGTAGAACGGTATCTGCGGGTACTGCGCTGCCATCCGTTGCAAAAATTCCCGCGGGGCCTTGTCCGCAAAGTCACTCTGGATGTGTATCGCCCCGATTTCGCAGTTGGGCAGGAACTTTCCCATGCGGCTTGCAAGTTCCATCAGCAGCACGCTGGAATCTTTGCCCCCGCTTACGGCAATAAGCACCTTATCGCCGTCTTCAATCAGGTTGAAGTCGTGCAGTGCCTTGGTAATCTTCTTGCTGATGCGTTTGCGGATTGCGTTTGCCATTTCCTCTATAATATAAAATTATAGGTGGTAGGGCACATTCTAGTAGAACAACTTCACGAGCAGTGTACCCACGATTGTCGAGACGACGACGCTCACGAGGCCCGGCCGCATAAAGCTGTGGTTCAGCAGGTACTTGCCGATGACGGTTGTGCCCGAGCGGTCGAAGTTCACGGTCGCAATGTCCGAGGGATAGTTCGGGATGAAGAAATACCCGTACACGCTCGGGAGTACGCCCAGGAGTACCGGGCCCGGAATGCCGAGGCTGTAGGCGAGCGGAAGCATGGCGACCACCACCGCGCCTTGCGAGTTGATGAGCACGCTCACCGCGAAGAACGCGAACGCGATGGCCCACGGGTAATGCTGCACGATATCCTTGAGGCCGCCCTGCATCACGCCGAGGTAGTTCGCGAAGTAGGTATCGGCGAGCCACGCGATTCCGTAGATGGCGACAACGGCCACCATGCCGCTCTGCCACACGGCGCCTGCCACGGCCTTCTTGGGGCTTGCCTTGCAACAGATAATCATGAACGCGGCAGCGGCAATCATCACGATCTGGATGATGATGTTCATGGCGAGTGGCTTGACCTGGGCAATACCGTCGATTACTTTACCTGTAGGGAATTTGGGGCGAATGTCGTGGCCTGCAATCTGCATGATGGAGAAGAACACGATGACGGCGAGGGCGCCGAGGAAAATGAACACGGCGCGCTTCGCTTCCTTGGAAACTTCCTTGTCGAGCACGGAGGCGGTGCTTCCATACATGTATTCCTTCATCTGCGGGTCCTTGAGGCGCGCCTGGAAAGCGGGGTCCTTGTCGAGGTCGAGCCCGCGCCTGTACGAGACAAGCGCTGCTGCCATGAGCCCGCAGAGGCACGCGGGGATAGTGATCGCGATGACCTGCAGGTTGTTGATGTTGAACCCGTTCGCGTTCGAGATAATCACGAACGATGCGACCGCGGCTGCAATCGGCGAGCAGGTAATGCCGACCTGTGATGCAATCGAGGCCACGCCGCAGGGGCGCTCCGGGCGGATTCCCTTCTTGAGCGAGATGTCGCAGATAATCGGCATGAGGGTGTACACGACGTGGCCGGTACCCACGAGAACCGTGAGGAAGAACGTGCAGAGCGGGGCCAAAATGGTGATGTGGTTCGGGTGCTTGCGCAGGAGCCTCTCCGCAATCTGGATTAGCCAATCCATGCCGCCCGATGCCTGCAATATGCCCGCGCAGGTCACCGCCGCGATGATGATGTAGATAACGTCGGTAGGCGGCTTGCCCGGCTGTAGGCCGAAGCCGAGTACGAGGATGGCAAGGCCGATTCCCGAAATGGCGCCGAGGGCGAGGCTCCCGTAACGGGAACCCACGTAGAGTGCAAGAAGCACAACCAGGAGTTGGATTATCATCAATGTCATGATTTTAAAATAATCTTTTTTCCCGCAAAAGGGCTTGACATTTATGATAATTCTCCGTAAAATTACGCCGGCAGTGTTGCCGCCGGTGAAAAAAAGACCCCGCCGGGCGGAGTCTTTTAATTTGTTTGTAACGCGCAGCTCAAAGCGCGATTATTAGTCGTCGTTCAGGTGCGTCGGCATCAGGAGGAAGCTGAACCCGAGATTGTCGCCTACCGGTTCAATGATGCAGGCGCCGATGGGGTTGTTCATCTTCATGATGGTTTCTTCGCTCTTGCACATGCTGAAGATTTCGGAGAGGTAGCGGCCATCGAACCCGATGCTGAAGTTGCCTTCGCCGTTGTGCGTCACTGCGAGTGCTTCGCGGGAATCGCCACCGACATCCGGGTCGCTTGCGCTGAGTTCCATGTTGTTGCCATCGATCTGCAGGCGCACCTTGTGGGTACGGACGTTCGCCATGGCAATCACGCTGCGCATCTTGTTCTGGAATTCGACCGTGTTCATCTGGACGGTACGTTCGAAGTTCTGCGGAATCACCGCACGGTAGTTGGGGTACGGTCCTTCGAAGAGCTTCGAGATCACCTGGGTGGAACCGGTGTTGAAGAGGATGTGCGTTGCAGACGTACGGACCTCGACGGTTGCATCGGGCTTCACCATGTGGAGGATAAGCTGGAGGGCCTTCTTCGGGATGATAGCGCCGTTCGTGAGGTTTGCGCCTTCCTGTTCGATGGAGGCACGGCCCAGACGGTGACCGTCGGTCGCAATCATGGAAATCACGCCGTCCTTGGCTTCAAGATAGACGCCGTTCAGGTTGAGGCGGATAGTGTCGGTCGAGCAGGCGAAGGTCGTCTTTTCGGCGAGGAAAGCGAGTTCGCTTGCGGCAAAGTTGAGGGATTCGCCTTCGGAGACTTCGGGGAACGGCGGGAAGTCGCTCGCGTCGATACCGCTGATGGAGGCCTTGCCCTTCGCGCTCCACTGGATGGTGGCGAGGAAGTCCTGCACGTCGAAGGTGACATTCGTGATGCTCGGGTCTACGAGGCTCTTCACGAGGTCAAGCAGCTTGCGTGCGTTGATGACCACGGAACCGTCGCGTTCACCCTGAACTTCGACCTTGACCCTGATACCGAGGTTCAGGTCGGTCGCGCTCACTTCGAGGAAGTTGCCTTCCAGGCGCAGAGCGAAGTTGTTGAGAATCTGGATAGTGGACTTGTTGGGGACGGCGTTGATGGCTGCCTGCAGTACATCCAGGAAAGCGTTCTTTTCAATCACGAACTTCATTGTTTAGGCACCTCTCTGAATAAGCATCGTACCCACGAAGAATACGACAGCGATAGTTCCAATAGCCACGATAACCCATTTATTCAGGGTGTTCTTTTTCTTTGGCGTAAAATTTTTGACGTTCTGCTTAGCGCGTCTGCGTTCGCTTCGGCTCATGTTATGTCTCCATTGTTTTTTACAATGGAAAAACTACTATTTTTTAAGGCCGAGCGAGGTAAGATTTATGAACGGAACGGCTCTAAACAAGATAAAAAGCAAGGCGCTGGGGGTTGCCGGCACCGCACTGAGCAGGGTTGAACTGGCAAGCGAAGAAAGTAAGCTCAAAACCAAGTTCCAGACCCTCGGCCAGAAGCTCTACAAGGCGGTCCAGGGCGACCTCCTGAACACCATCAAGGACGACCCGTCCGTCGTGGAACTCATCGGCGATATCGAGGAGACCAAACGGCGCATCGAAGACCTCGAGGCAAAGATTGCCGGAGGGGACCGCTAGCCCGTGCGCAAGCTCGAAGTACACGTTTTTACCGAAAGGACGTCCGGCAGCAAGAACTTCCGGCTATCCTTCTGGCGCATACTTCTGGTGCCCGTGGCCATACTGCTCGCGGCAGTCGGATTTATCCTTTTCTCCCCGACGCAGATTATAGACAACTTAACAACAGACGACATCGTTTCGGTATACCGGCAGAACAAGGCCATCAAGGAAGAGATCAAGGGTATCCGCGAGACGGTGGACGAATCCATCCTCAAGGCAGAGGAGACAAAGCTCCTGCGCGACAGCACCATGAAGCTGAGCGGGCTCGGGTTTGCGCTGGACGATGCCTTCGGCGAAGAATCGGTGCCGTTTTCTTCCCGCAAGAGCCTGCGCGAGATCGAGGGTAGTTTCAAGAGGCTCCTGAAGGGCATCGAGGGTGACTCGGCGCTTGCGGCGTCGCTGCCCGTGATTCACCCGCTCAAGAACGGGCACGCGGTCAGGAACCGTTTCGAGATGATCCGCGATCCGTTTACCGAGATTGACCTGCCGCACAGGGGCATTGATTACGTCGCCGACGTAGATGACACAGTTTATGCGACAGGTGCGGGCGTGGTGATGGAGGTGCGTTCGCACCGCGGTTTCGGGCTTTCGGTGAAGATTAGCCACCTGCCGCGCATCCGCACGTTCTACGCGCACCTGGGGCATTCCCTGGTGCACGAGGGCGACGTGGTACGGCGCGGCGACCCGATTGCGACCGTGAACGAGAGCGGGCGAGAATCCGGCGTGGGCCTGCATTACGAGATCCGCGTTGACGGCGTGCCCGTGAATCCCGAGGACTACTTTATTACGAAATGATTGATGATTGATAATTGATGATGGATGATTAGGATTCGGGTTGCGGGAAGTTTGTTGATGGATAATGGATGATTGATGATGGATGATTAGGTTGCGGGTTACGAGAAGTTTATTGCGGGATTGAGAAATTTATTGCGGGTTACGAGAGGTTTATTATGAAACAGGCGCCGTTTGAACAGAATATCATCGCGATGGTGTGGGACTGCGACAAGACCCTCATCAGTTCGTACATGCAGGAACCACTCTTCCGCCATTTTGGCGTGGATGGCCGTACTTTCTGGGCCGAGGTTAATGCGCTCAAGGCCCGCTATGCGGCACAGGGCATCTCGGTGAATTCCGATACCAGCTACCTGAACCATATCCTGACCTACGTGAAGGCGGGGCTCTTCAAGGGGCTTTCGAACAAACTATTACGTGAGTTCGGCAAGGAACTCGTGTTCTATCCGGGCTTGCCGCAGTTCTTTGGTGAAATCAAGAAGCTTATCGATGAAAACCCGAAGTACAAGGCATTCGATATCCGTCTGGAACATTACGTTGTCAGTACCGGGTTTGCGGAGACGATTCGCGGGAGCGCCATCGCGCCCTACGTGGACGGTATTTTCGGGTGCGAGTTTATCGAGGATGTACTGCAGCCCGGATTCCTCGATATGCCCGATGGTGCTACCGGCCTGAAGTCCTCTTCTGCGGAGGCGGAACTCGGGCTTGCTACGGGCCCCGAGATTTCCCAGGTTGCCTGTGCCCTCGACAACACGAGCAAGACCCGCTACCTTTTCGAGATCAACAAGGGGAGCAACAAGTACCCCGATACGATTGACGTGAATTCCACGATTGCGCGCGAGAGCCGCCGGGTACCCTTCGAGAACATGGTCTACATTGCCGACGGCCCGAGTGACGTGCCCGCGTTCAGTATTTTGAACTACAACGGTGGCTCGACCTTTGCGGTGTACCCGAAGGGTGACGTGAAGGCCTTCCGCCAGGTGGAGGCGCTCCGGCATGCCCATCGCGTGCAGATGTTCGGCGAGGCGGATTACGAGCCGGCGAGTCAGTCCTGGCTGTGGCTGACCGAGAAGGCCCGCGCTATCGCCGACCAGATTGTGGAAAGGAAGCAGGCCGCCATCCGCAACAGCGCTGGCACCCCGCCGTCTCACCTTACATGACCGTTCGCGCCTAATTCATTTTTTTGACATTTATTATATTTATGCTACCTTAGACGGCTTTCCGGACCAGGATTGCCGTTTTGGGTGTATTTCTATCGAGTTTTAACATACTTTAGGATTGTTAATGACGTATAAGTGCAAACGTGGAATTTTGATTAGTAAGACTCCCTACGAAACGCGCTATGCCATCATGGAAGATGGCGAATTGGCGGAACTCGTGGTCGAGGGGAGCTCTTCGAGTCAGGTCCAGGGTAATATTTATAAGGGTGTCGTACAAAAGGTGGTTCCGGCGGCAGCGCTAGCCTATGTGGATATAGGGCTGGGCCAGGACGGCGTTTTGCGGCAAGAAGATATCGTCGATACCAAGGCCGCGCTTGAACGCAGGTTCGATGATGACGATACGGATGCCTACGGTGATTCTGCCATAGCCGACGTGCTCCACGAGGGCGACGAGATTATGGTGCAGGTCTCGAAGGAACCTGCGGGCGGCAAGGGTGCCGGGCTTACCATGCGCGTGACCTTTGCGGGTAGCCTGCTGGTGTGCATGCCGGGCACGAACTTCATCGGCGTGTCCAAGCGTGAACGTGACATTGCCCGCCGCCGCGAGGTCAAGGGGATGATCAACCGCCTCAAGGCCGGCGACGTGGGTTATATCGTGCGTACCTCGGGCATGGAAGCGACGGAGGAGGCCCTCCAGCAGCAGATGCAGGAACTCGAGGCCCTCTGGAACCGCACCAAGGAAAACTATGCGGGTGCCGCTGTCGGTACCTGCGTGTTCGAACAGTCCAATTCCGCGGGCCGCGCCATCGGTGAATACTTCAACGAGAATACCGACTACGTGTACGTGGACAACCGCGACGAGTATTTCTCGCTCCGTGACTACCTGCGCAGCGCCGCCCCCGAGATGCTCGACAAGGTCAAGCTCTGGAGCAGTAGCGAGAGCCTGTTCGAGTACTTCAAGATAGAGAACGACTACGCCCGCTCCCTGCAGCGCCAGGTACCGCTCCCGCGCGGTGGAAATCTCGTGATCGAGCAGACCGAGGCCCTCATGTCCATCGACGTGAACACGGGCCCCAAGGTGCACGGCAAGGACCAGGGCAAGATTATCCTCGAGACTAACATCGATGCCTGCCGCGAAATCGCGAAGCAGCTTAGACTCAGGGATGTGGACGGCTTTGTCATTGTGGACTTCATCGACATGGAGACCGACAACGACCGCGAGATTATCTATCAGGAATTCGTGAAGGCTGCACGCCGCGACAAGGCGATCGTGAAGCCGTCCCCGATTACCCAGTTCGGGCTTATGGAAATCCGCCGCGAACGCGTGCGTGAGGATTCCTTCAAGAGCAAGTTCTGCCCGGTGTGCCGTGGCGGTGGCCGCATTGCCACCCTCGAGTCGGCTCTCGGGACAATCGACCGCTGGATGGCGCGCGCCCACTCGAAGGGCGGCCTCAAGCAGGTGACGCTCGTGCTCAGCTCCCCGATGGTGGAGGTGTTGGTGCGTGACCGTGCCCGCATGCTGCACTACCTGGAATACAAGCACGACATGAAGGTCGAGCTTGTCGAGGACGACCGCGCCCACGTGAACCAGTTCTGGATGTTCAACGACCAGAAGGAAGACATTACCGAACTCTACGACTTCGTGGAGTCCGATGCGCCCGCAAAGCCGACACGCCCGAAGCGTGGCAACATGCGCGGCCGCAACAAGGTGAAGCGCGAAATCCTTATCAGCAAGACGCCCTACGAGAAGCGTATCGCCATCATGGAAGACGGCGAACTTGCCGAACTCGTGGTGGAAAGCGTCTCCTCGACTCGCGTGCTCGGGAATATCTACAAGGGCGTGGTGCAGAAGGTTCTCCCCGCACTCAAGGCCGCGTTTATCGATATCGGCATGGAGAAGGCCGGGTTCCTGCATCAGGACGATGCGATGGACCGTAGCGAACTCCTGCGCCGCGAATACGGTGACGACGATGACGAGGATGGTCCATCCAAGGAAATCTCCATCGACGAGATTCTGCGCGAAGGCCAGGAAATCATGGTCCAGGTGGTGAAGGAACCGATCAGCACCAAGGGTGCGCGCTTGACGACGCACCTGAGCTTTGCGGGGCGTTTCCTCGTGTGCATGCCGGGTACCAACTTCATCGGAGTCTCCAAGCGCGAACGCGACCCGGCCAAGCGCCGCGAGTTCAAGAAGGTGGTGCGCCGCCTCAAGGCCCGCGACGTGGGCTACATCGTGCGTACCAACGGCCTCAACGAATCCGAATTCGAAATCCAGAAGCAGATGCGCGAACTCGAGAGCAAGTGGGAACAGACCAAGTTCAACTTCGCGAACCAGCCCGCCGAAACCTGCATCTACGAGGAATCCGATTCCATCGAGCAGACCGTGCGTGAATACTTTGGCGAGAACACCGACTACGTGTATATCGACAACCGCGAGGAATACCTCGCGCTGCGTGACTACCTCAAGGTGCTTTCTCCGGACAAGCTCGACAAGGTGAAGCTCTGGGACAAGAACGAGAGCCTGTTTGAACATTTCAAGATAGAGAACGACTATGCACGCTCCCTGCAGCGCCGCATTCCGCTCTACAACGGCGCGAACCTCGTGATCGAGCAGACCGAGGCGCTCGTCTCCATCGACGTGAACCTCGGGCGTGCCCGCGGCAAGGACAGGAACAAGCTCGCCCTCGAGACGAACCTGGATGCTTGCCGCGAGATTGCGAAGCAGTTGCGCATGCGCGACGTGGGCGGCCTCATCATCATCAAGTTCATCGAGATGGGTGCGGATTCCGACCGCGATGCCGTGTACCAGGAATTCCGCAAGGCGATCCGCCGCGACAAGGCGCCGATTAGCCCCGCACAGATTAGCCAGTTCGGCATCATGGAAGTGACCCGCAAGCGTGTGCGCGTGAACCTCATGACCGAAAAGACGGAAATCTGCCCGGTGTGCCGTGGCGGTGGCCGTATCGCTACCCTCGAATCTACGATGGGCGAGATCGACCGCTGGATGGCACGTGCCCGCAACAAGGGCAAGCTCCGCGAGATCAACCTGGTGGTAAGCACCATGATGGTCGATGCCCTGTGCGCTGACTCGCTCAGGCTCTACCGTTACCTGGAAGCGAAGCATGGACTCAAGATTAACCTCGTCGAGGATACCTGCGCCCATGTGAACCAGTTCTGGATGCTCGACCGCAGTAACGAGGACATCACCGAACTTTACGGAACGGTGTAACGTGGCGCCCGGTTCGCCGGGCAGGCACGCTTATTGAATCTCGTTTATCGAAGATCGTTTATAACAAAAACGCCCGCGGAAAAATCCGCGGGCTTCTTGTTGCAATAGAGAGAGAATTACTTTTTCGATTTCTTCTTGTCTTCGCTTAGAATGTCGCCGAGGTTGATGCCGTTGTTGGCACCGCGACGCACACCCCACAGGAGGTCACGCGTGAGGTTCGATACCGTCTTGCGGCCCACTACTACCTTCACGTGCAGGCGTGCGATGTAGGCGCCCGTACCCACGAGGCGGCCATCGTCGGCACGCATGTTCCATGCAAGGAACAGGTTACCCGGGTTCGCAAGGCAGCCCGCGTCGCCGTAGACTTCCTTGTCGGAGCAGAGGATCGTGCCAGAGCTTCCACCCACGTAGTTGCCGAGGTGCGTGTAGTAGAATGTTTCGTACTTGAGCTTCACGTCGTCAGGCTTGGCGAGCGAGAGCGTACCGTCGCGGAACTGGTCGATGTTGCTTGCGGTAATCGTGCCGTTCTTGATGGCCTCGATCACTTCTTCGCTTACGCCGGCCTTCTTGAGTTCCTTTTCGGAGATGGTCCCGTCGATGATATCCTGGAACAGCGATGCGACATCCTTGTCGGCTGCCGTCGTGATGTTCATGACGGAATCCCTGCTCGCCTCGATACCGCGCTGTACGTATTCCTCGAACAGTGCGAGATCCTCGTCGCTGAGTTTCTTCTTGTAGTTGTCCGCGGTGATGGTGCCGTCGGTAAAGCCGTTGATGGTCTCTTCGCTAAAGCCGCCTACTGCACTTGCGGTGATGCCCGCAATCAGCTGGGCTACGGATTCCTCTTCGGTAATCTCGAGCACGGTGTACGTGGTGTCGTCTTCGCCACCGTTCAGGAGCGTGGAGATAAGTGCGTCGAGGCTCGCGATTTCTTCGGCGGTCTGTGTCTGGATGAGCTCAGCTACGTCGAAACCGATCAGGTGGCCCTGTACGCCCTTCTCGTCGGATACCTGCTTTGCGTCGGCATCCTTGTTGGTCACGAGGATCGGCTGCGTGGTAGTCGGGTTCTGCACGATCGGGTTGTCCGGTGTAAGCGGCAACACGTCGGCGCCGGTAATCTGCATGTCCTGCTGGCCCGAGATTCTCACCATCGGCGAGTACTTATGCGGCTTGACTCCGCCCAGGTCTTCGGCTAGGTTCACGCTAGAGCCACCCTGTGGCACAAAGCCTATGGAGTCGCCCACGGAGGGGATTACCGCATCGTAGGTGCTCATGCTGAACAGCAGGGTCATCTTGCTATTTGAAGAATTGCTTGCGCCAACGGGCTTTTCGGGTTCCACGACTTCGCCTGCACGTACGCAGTGGTAGCGGAACATATCCTTGAAGTGAGTCATGGATTCTGCAGAAATAGCTTCGCTGAAGGTGAGCTCCAGTTCGTGGCCGCTCTTGGTAATGCTCTTTATCGCCTGCGTCACGATCGGGTTCACGCGGTCGATAAGCGGGTCGGCTGCAATGTGGAAGTGATAGCTCTTGCCGTTGTTGGTATAGGTAAACCAGGTATCGATACTACCCGTGTATTCCTCTTCCTTGCCGCCGGTAAATATTAGCGAGCTGAAACCACAGGGCTTGTAGGGCTCGCAGGCACCTTCCGTGACAATCGTGAGGTCCATATTGCCGCTGTGGACCTTCCAGTTTTTCTCGGTCTGTGTCGGGAACCCTTCACCGAATGCGAACTTCAGGGAGTCAAGTTTGTTCTTGCCGCCGAGTTCCTTGTTGAACGAGATAAGTAGACTGTCGCCACGTCCATCGCCGTTACGGTCATAGAATTTCGCACTGGAAATTCTCGGGATAGGCGGTTCGTTGAAAATGAGGTTTGTCCATACCGCAGCGGATGATGCGGCACCTTTTGCCTGCAGCGTCGCTCCCTTTACGGGCGCATTCGCGATAACATAGAACGTTGCACGTCCTGTGGAATCGAGAACGACCTTGTTTATAGCCTTGCCGGTCGAGTCAACCGTCTTGAGGTTCACGTCCGATGAATTGAGGTTGACGTTCTGGTTGTAGATGGTTACCGTCGCCCAGTCCTCGAGGAACATCACCTGCACCTTGTACATCTCATAGGCCCATTCGCCAATCTGGAGCGTGTCGCCAGAGACCTGTGCACCGATCGGGTTCCACTTTTCGGTTGCATAAACGAGGGTCGGGACCTTGTAAGGCGGAACGGTAATCCACACGCCGGTCGTCTGCGACGGATTGTTCTTGAGCGAGATCTCGAGGTAGTAGTGGCCCGGAGCGAGAGCGTTGTTCTCTACGATGCGTGCGGAGTCAATGCTGAACTTGTCCCAGCCCTCCTCGATGTAGATGCCCTCGAACCACCATTCACCCGTCTTGTCGAGCATCACGCCCTCTTCGCCGAGGTTGCCGCCGGTAAGGCGGTAGTTGGAAGGCCCTTCCACCGTATCGACCTGTGCACCCTCGTTCAAGTCAAAGTTGCAGCTGAGGGCGTCCTTCTTTACGATCTGCCACACGTCGTAGTTCTTGAGGAGTTCCGTGGAGCGGTCGTCGGTGAGGAATATGCTTGCGTCGGTGTGCAGGTCCATGGACGTGCGCATCATGAAGTTGGAGGAACTGGTGTGGCGTTCCACGTAGAAGATATGGAACGGGTATTCTTGGCCTTCGACAAGCCCGAGCGTATCGAGGTTCACGGAACCGCGGACCTGGCCGTGCTGTCCACCGATATCGACCACCAGGCGGTTGTTGATGTACACCCACACGTCGTCGTCGCCGAAGAACTCGAATTCCTGGCCCTTCACGTATTCGAACTTTGCCTGCACCTTCATGGTGAAGCCGAAGTTGTGCTTCTTGCCTTTCTTGTCATTCAGCTGGTCGAAGAAGATGTTCTTCACGGTCTTTGCGTCATCAAGGTACTCGAAGTCATCCAGCAAGAAGAATCCGCCTTCCTTGCTGTTGTTGTCCTTTTGCCCCAGCCAGAAACCGTCGTCTGTCAAGTTGAGTTCCACGTCACGGCATGTGGCGTTGGTATAGACCTTACCGCCTGCGTCCTTGCCAATATCAAGGGGCTGGAACCAGTAGTCGAGGTAGTTTGTTGCGTGGCAGGCTGCGGGGAAGTCCGCTTGCTTGCGTACGGGAACGCCGTTAGACCCTAGGAACGGTTCCACCATGCCCGTCATTGCCTTGCCGCCGGTGCTCTGGCATCCGCCGCTACCGAAGTCGTTGCTGATGAGGTAGACGATGTTGTCGAGAATGGAATCCTTGGCGGCGTTGCCGCTGTGGTAGTTGATAGTGTCGCTCCTCGATACGTCGCCGTAGGTACCGTGCAGCCAGTCGAACATCATCACCGAGAGGATTCTTACCGGGCACTCGCCCAGGCGGTTCGGGTAGGTTGCGTGCAGTTCGGGTGCGTCAACGGGGTTTGCGATAATCCACAGGGTATCGCTCAGGGCGGCGATGCTGTCGAGTAGTATTGGCGTGCCTACGGGGAGTGCACCCGAGGGGACGATTTCCGGGCCTTCGGCACCCACGTAGGTGTTACCGATGGTCTGCTTGAACGTCACGGCGAAGTTTGCCGCGGGTGCGTTCTTGACCTTCGTCTCGAACCAGCCGCAGTAGTTCTTTACTGCGGTCATAATGGTTTCCGTGCCGTTGTTGATCAACACGGCATTGGTGTTCGTCCAGCTCGGCATGAACCGGATGATCTTTGTTGACCCGGCGGGTTCGTCGGCTGCAGGCTCATCGCCACCACGACCAGGGCGGGTCTGTGACATAGCGCACATTGCCGCGACTAGGGTCAACAACAAAACTCGAGTGATTAGCTTATACCACACAATCTCGCTCCTTTAACATCCCTGTAAAAATGCGATAACTATTCTATATAAATATGCCTTATTGAAAACAAAAAAGCAACTATATAATATTTTACAACTCAAGAAGATACGCGAAAAAGGGGTGATTTTCGCGTACATAATGTTAAAGGAAATTTACAATAGGGGTGAAAGGTTCCGAAAAACCTTCTAGAGCCCTACTTTTTCTTCTTCTCGTCCAGAATTTCGCCGAGGTTGATGCCGTTGTTGCTGCCGCGACGGACACCCCACATGAGGTCGCGCGTGATGTTTGTGACGGTCTTGCGGCCGACTATCACCTTCACGTGCAGGCGTGCGATGTAGGCACCCGTACCCACGAGGCGGCCGTCGTCGGCGCGCATGTTCCATGCAAGGAACAGGTTGCCCGGGTTCGCAAGGCAGCCCGCGTCGCCGTAGACTTCCTTGTCGGAGCAGAGGATCGTGCCCGAGCTTCCACCCACGTAGTTGCCGAGGTGCGTGTAGTAGAACGTTTCGTACTTGAGCTTCACGTCGTCAGGCTTGGCGAGCGAGAGCGTACCGTCGCGGAACTGGTCGATGTTGCTTGCGGTAATCGTGCCGTTCTTGATGGCCTCGATCACCTCTTCGCTCACGCCGGCTTTCTTGAGCTCCTTCTCGGAGATGGTCCCGTCGATAATATCCTGGAACAGCGAGCTGACATCCATATCGGCGGCCGTCTTGATGTTCATGATGGAATCCCTGCTCGCCTCGATTCCGCGTTGCACGTATTCCTCGAACAGTTCGAGGTCTTCGTCGCTGAGCTTTTTCTTGTAGTTGCTCGCGGTGATGCTCGAATCCATGAATCCTGTAATTGCTTCGTCGGTAAATCCGCTGATGCTGCTGGACATGATGGCTTCGATAAGCTGCGCGATGGATTCCTCTTCGGTAATCTCGAGTACGGTGTACGTGGTGTCATCCTTGCCGCCGTTCAGGAGCGTGGAGATAAGTGCGTCGAGGCTCGCGATCTCTTCGGCTGTCTGCGTCTCGATGAGCTCCGCGACGTCGAAACCGATCAGGTGACCCTGCACGCCCTTCTCGTCGGATACCTGCTTTGCATCGGCATCCTTGTTGGTGATGAGGATAGGCTGCGTGGTGTTTTCCTTGTCCTGCACTATCTCGTTGTTGGGGTCAAGCGGCAGCACGTCGGTGCCAGTAATCTGCATGTCCTGCTGACCGGAGATTCTCACCATCGGCGTGTACTTGTGCGGTTTTACGCCGCTCATGTCTTCGGCGAGGTTTGTGGTGGAACCGCCCTGAGGCACAAAGCCCACGGAGTCGCCCACGGAAGGTATTACCGCATCGTAGGTGCTCATGGTGAACAGCAGGCTCATCGTATTGCCTGTGGAACCTTTGTCTACACCCATGGGTTTTTCGGGGTCGACCTTTTCGCCACCGCGTACGCAGTGGTAGCGGAACATGTCCTTGAAGTATTCCTTCGTGTCTTCGGTAATGGCCTCGCTGAAGGTGAGTGCCAACTCGTGACCGCTCTTGGTAATGCTCTTTACCGCCTGGGTTACGATGGGGTTCACGCCGTCGGTAAGCGGGTCGGCCGCAATGTGGAAGTGGTAACTCTTGCCACTTTCGGTGTAGGTGAACCAGGTGTCGATGCTACCCGTGTACACTTCCTCCTTGCCACCGGTGAATATCAGGGAACTGAATCCGCACACCTTGTAGGGTTCGCAATCACCGCTTGCGACAATCGTGAGTTCCGTCTTGTTTTCGCTGACTTTCCAGTCTCCCTCGGTCTGCATCGGGAATCCCTCGCCGAATGCGAACTTTAGGGAGTCAAGATTGTTGTCGCCGCCAAGTTTCTTGTTGAACTTGATGTACACGCTGTCGCCGCGTCCGTCGCCGTTGCGGTCGACGATTATCGCGCTGGATATGCGCGGTATCGGCGGTTCCTCGAAGTTGAGGTCGGTCCATACGGCTGCCGATGCCGCGGCGCCCTTCGCCTGCAGTGTAGCGCCTGTAACAGGGGCGTTCGCGATTAAGTAGAATGTGCCGTGGCCCGTTGAGTCAAGCGTTACCTTGTTGATGGCCTTGCCGTTCTCGTCAACCGTCTTCATGTTCGGGTCGGAGGAGGAGAGATTGATGTTCTGGTTGTAGATGGATACGGTAGCCCAGTCTTCCTCGAACATCACCTGTACCTTGTACATTTCGTAGGTCCACTTGCCAATGTAGGGCTCGTTGCCCGAAACCTGTGCTCCAATGGATTCCCACTTCTCGGTCGCGAACACAATCGTGGGTACCTTGTACGGCGGGATGGTAATCCATACGCCAGTCTTCTGTTCAGGAGCATTCTTGAGCGAGACTTCGAGGTAGTAGTGGCCTGGAGCGAGTCCGTTGTTCTCTACGATGCGCGCGGAGTCGATGCTGAACTGGTACCAGTTCTTCTCGATAGTGATACCCTCGAACCACATTCCCGCGGTATCGAGCATTACGCCTGCCTCGCCGAGGTTACCGCCGGTGAGCCTGTAGTTGGAAGGTCCTTCCACCGTATCTACGTCTGCAAGTTCGTTTGCGGAGAAGTCGCAGCTGAGCGCGTCCTTCTTCACGACCTGCCATACATCATAGTTCTTGAGCACAGGCGTGGAGCGGTCGTCGGTGAGGAATATGCTTGCCTCGGTACGCAGGTCTATTGAGGTGCGCATCATGAAGTTGGACTGCGTTCGTTTTCGTTCGGCGTAGAAGATGTGGAACGGGTATGTCTCGCCTTCGGTAAGTCCAAGCGTATCGAGATCCACCGCACCGAATTCCTTCGTGTGCTGCCCGCCGATGTCGACCACCAGGCGGTTGTTGATGAACACCCACACGTCGTCGTCGCCGTTGAACTCGAAGTACTGGCCGGGCACGTATTCGAACTTCGCCTGGATCTTCATGGAGAAGCTGAAGTTGTGATAGCCCTTGTTGCCGCTCGCGGAATCGTAGTAGACGTTCTCGACGGTCTTGTCTTCGTCGAGCCAGCGGAAGTCATCCAGGAAGAAGAGGCCGCCTTCGGGGCTGCCGTCGTCGCGCTGTCCGAGCCAGAAGCCGTCATCGGTCAGTTCAAGTTCCAGGTCACGGCAGGTCGCGTTGGTGTATTTTTTGCCGTCGGTACCGGTGTTGATGATTTCGGGCAGGAACCAGTTGTCAAGGTGGGTGGCGTTGGTGCAGCTTGCGGGGAAATCCCTTGCACGTACCGGGACGCCGTTGCTGCCGAGAATAGGCTCGACCATTCCCTTCGTGTATCCGCATCCGCTACTACCGAAGTCTTCGTTTGTTCCTTCACCGTATTGCGGAACATCGCGCGCTACGTAGCCGGTTCGTCCGTCACTGTACGATCCGTCGTACCAGTCGAACATCATTACCGAGAGCGTCTTTGTCGGGCAGTCGCCCAGGCGGACCGGGTATTCCGCAAACAGGTCGGGAGGGCCGGAGGGGTTGCCGATAATCCACAGCGTGTCGTTGAGTGCGGCAATGCTATCCAGGATAATCGGGCTACCTGCAGGTTCCAGTCCGCGAGCCACCTTCTCGGGGCCTTCCGCGGTCACGTGGATGTTGCCGATGGTCTGCTTGAAGGTGACCTCGAAACCTGTGGTGGGTGCATTCTTGACAGTCGTCTGGAACCAACCGCAGTAGTTCTGGACTGCGGTCATTACGGATTCCTTGCCGTTGTGGGTCATGATGGCGTTGGTGTTTGTCCAGTTCGGCATGAACCGGATAACGACATTCGAGCCGCCTGCGGCTTCTCCGCCACCGCGCGGTTCTTCACCGGCGGGTTCCTCTTCGGTAGGTTTTTCCCTGTTGTTGCCTCTGCCGTTCCCGTTACCATTCCCGGGTTGTGACATAGCACACATTGCAGCGACTAGTGTTAACAGAGTTATACGGGTGATAATCTTATACCACACAATAAACGCTCCTTATATACATCCCATCAGTGGGGCGTTACATAAATATGTCTTATTTTAGGCCAAAAAGCAATAGGGGCACGGCCAGATGCCCCAAAAGGCGTGCAAAAATCGTGCATAAAATGGTAAATTGCGGTAAAGAAAAGTTTACGTGGCGTAAATGCCGCCATTTTGCCTGCCTGCCTGCACTTTCCGGCTTTCAAAACCTACTTTTTATGCGTTCAACAAACTGATTTTTTTGGAGATAATTTATGAACCGTGTATATCTGGTCGCTTCCGCAAACATGGAAGCCAAGGTCAAGGAAGTTGTCGACGGTATTGCCGCCGCCGGTCTTAAGTCCGCCACCTACAAGCCGTGCGTGAACGGTGCCGATGCCGTGAAGGAACTCAAGGCACACAACTCCGCCGTGCTCATGGAAAAGATTGCTGCCGACTTCCTCAAGCAGGATTTCGATTCTGTGGACGCCGTCGTAGTCGAAGGTGCCGCCGGCATGAGTGACGTGATGGCACAGAAGTTCAACGACTCCCTCGCAACCGCACTCGATGCAAAGATCTACTCCGATAGCGAAGATGCCGACCTCTTCTGCCCCAAGCGTCTGCTTCATTGCCCCAAGTGCCTTGCCGCTGACCTCGCCGCAGAGCCTGCCGAACGCAAGACGAGCCAGACCATGTTCCGTGCTGGCCTCCTCCTCAAGGCATCCAAGGCGAAGAAGCGTATTGTGCTCCCCGAAGGTAGCGAACCGCGTACCGTGCAGGCCGCGAAGCTCGTGATTGACCGCGGCATCGCCGTGCCCGTGCTCGTCGGCAAGAAGGACGAAATCTTCGCCGTCGCCAAGGAACAGGGCGTCGCTCTCCCGGCTGACATTGAAATTATCGAACCGAGCGCAGAACTCGCCGAAAAGTACGTGCCGACTCTCGTGGAACTTCGCAAGTCGAAGGGCATGACCGAAGACCAGGCCCGCGCGGCACTTGCCGACAACGTAATGCTCGGTACCATGATGCTCAAGATGGGCGAGGTCGATGGCCTCGTTTCTGGTGCCATCCACTCTACCGCCGATACGCTGCGCCCTGCCCTGCAGGTGATCAAGTGCGCTCCGGGCGTGAAGTCCGTGAGCTCTGTGTTCTTCATGTGCATGCCGGACAAGACCTACATCTACGGCGACTGCGCCATCAACCTGAACCCGACTGCCGAGGAACTCGCCGGCATTGCCCAGCAGTGCGACGACACCGCCAAGGCGTTCGGCCTGCCGAGCCGTGTCGCGATGCTGAGCTACAGCACCATGAACAGCGGCAAGGGCCCCGATGCCGACCTCGTGCGCGAAGCTACCAAGATTGTGAAGGAAGCCCGCCCCGAGATGCTCGTGGATGGCCCGCTCCAGTACGACGCCGCCACTACCCCGAGCGTAGGTTCCCTCAAGGCCCCGGGCAGCACCGTCGCCGGCAAGGCTACCGTGTTCGTGTTCCCGAGCCTCTCTGCCGGTAACATCGGCTACAAGGCCGTGCAACGCAGCGCCCATGGCACCATCGCCATCGGCCCGATGCTCCAGGGCTTGGCCAAGCCGGTGAACGACTTGAGCCGCGGCGCCCTCGTGGAAGACATCGTCTACACGATCGCGCTCACCGCCGTCCAGGCTGGGTAAAATAGTTCGTTCGTCGGGTATCAAAATTAAAAGGCGCCGCAATCGCGGCGCTTTTTGCATAGTTAAAACTTGTTGTAGATCCTTCGGCTTCGCCCTTACGGGCTGCGCTCAGGATGACACTTCGTGTCACTTCTTGTCGAGCTTCGCGTTGATCTTCTTCTTCAGTTCCTTCAACTGCCAGCGTCCGCGCTTGTCTTCCATAAAGTAGCTTGTACGTATTCCGCGGGAAAGTCCGCGCTCGATCAGGTCAAGCGCGTCGGCGTATCGCTTCTGCTCGAACCGCAGTTCGGCAAGGAAGAAGTAGTTGTAAAGGTCCTTCGGGTCCTGCTGCAGGGCCATGTTCAGGTACTTGTCCGCAAGTTCCTTGTCGGGCCATGTGAGAATCAGCGGAATGTAGGGCAATAACTGGTGGGCGCGACCGAGCACTTGCCAGTCCTCGGTTTTCGTGGCCACGTCCCGCACGATTGTCGCAATCCCGTCTTTTACCGCCTGCAGGGGGTTCTTGTCGGCGCCCCACATCGATACCGCGGTCGCGTAGATATGCGCGATGTCCTTGTTCTTCGGAAACTTCGCGTATGCCGCCTCGGTCGCGTTCTTTAGGGAGTCAAGCTTCTGCGAGCGCTTCTTCTTGTCGAAGGGCACAAACCGGAAAGAAAAGTAGAGGCTCTTCACGTAGCCTTCGGTTGCCGCCTCGGCAACGGAAGCGTCGCTCATCGCCTTCTGGTAGGCATCGATCATCAGCTTCGCGTTATGTGCATCCGCCTTGTCGCCCTTTGCCTGCTCGGCTCGTGCCGCATAGCACGAATCCGCAAAGCGCAGGTCTTCATTTGCGAAGCCCGCGAGCGTACACAGGAGTACGGCAAGGATTATCTTGGATGCAATCTGCATTTAGGTCTGCCAGTTTCTCAATAGCTTGTTCACGTGTGCGATTCGGTTCTTTTCTTCGTCGGTGCCGTGGAATGTCTTGAACAGCAGGTTCCTGTATTCCATCATGGCCGTGCGGATTAGAACTTTGTCTTCTTTCTTGAGCATAGTGAAATAATAATACAAAAATTTAGAAGGTTACTTTATTTGTTGCCCTTGCCCTTGCCGGAGAAATAGTCCTGCTGGCGCGTGGCTCCGAGCACGGCGTGCCAGAACGTTCCGTTCGGGTCGATCTTCTTCCTTTCGTTCACGGCGTACTCTATGGGCACGTGGCTGAACTGCTCGTTCATGCTGCCCACCACCATGTCGGTCTTGCCCGCCATGCCTGCGTGTACGGCGCTTTCTGCGAGCTGGAAGCAGAAGATGGCGTCGGTGCCCTTCGCGGGGATGCTCCGCACCATGTAGCTCGGGTCGAAGTACTTGATGTTGACTTCCTTGCCCACCTTGTCGAAGTGTTCCTTGATCTTGCGGGTCAAGAATTCACCGATATCGTTCTTCAATATGTTCCCGCTTGCGTCGCGGCGTTCTTCCTGGTCCTTGAACAGTTCCTGGCCGGCGCCTTCGGCGACGGCGATAACCGCGTGCGTCTTGCCACTGCTGTAGCGGCTTTCGAGAGCCTTGAACAGGCCTTCCAGCGTGAAGGGGACTTCGGGCACCAGGCAGAAGTTCACGACCGTAGTCGCGAGTGCTGCGTATGCGGCAATAAAGCCGGAGTCGCGGCCCATGAGCTTCACGAGTCCGAGCCCGTTGAATGCGCCGTTTGCCTCGTTGTGCGCGCTCGTGATGACGTCGGTCGCGCTGAGCACTGCGGTCTCGAAACCGAATGTGCGGTCGATAAGGTTCAGGTCATTGTCGATAGTCTTCGGAATGCCGATAATCGAGATGGGCTGCTTGCGCTTCTTGACTTCTTCGGCAATTGCGTGCGCGCCGCGGAGCGTGCCGTCACCGCCGATGCAGAACAGCACGTTGATGTTGAGGCGCATCAGGGTATCTACCATCACGACCGGGTCCTGCATGCCGCGAGAACTCCCGAGGATGGTGCCGCCGTCTTCCTGGATGGAATCGACAACGTCGGGGTTGAGCGTGATGGGCGAGTAGCCGTAGGACGGGTTGAGCCCGCGGTAGCCGTAGGGGATACCGAAGATGTTGCGGACGCCGTAGTCGAACCACAGCACCTGAACAAGACCCTTGATCACGTTGTTGAGGCCGGGGCAGAGGCCGCCGCAGGTCACGATGCCTGCACGCGTCCAGGCGGGGTCGTGGAAAATCGTCTCGCGCGGGCCTGCAGCCTCGAGCGACGGGACCTCGATTCCCTTGTCTATAAATTCATGGATTCGCTTGATGTCGGTGGTAAGGCTGATGCGGTCGTCTTCCGAGACGAACTTGATCCCCTTCATGGGGGACTTCAGCGTGCCCTTCCCGACGGTCTCGATAGAAAGGTCGTAGTCTTGCGGGTTAGCGAGAATGTCTTCCTGTGTCATAATCCATATCCTTCAAAGCGGCGCGGTGTTGTTCCGCGTCCCCTAAAATACTAAAAATACGAGAGTTTCGCCTATTAGACCATGGGCGGGAAATGGATTTTCGTGCGCAAACCGGGGTTCGCGTTCTCGATCTCGATTTTCATGTTCGAGAGTGCGCAGAGCTTTTTCACCATAGAAAGCCCGATGCCGGTGCCCTTCGTGGTGCGGGTCATCTCATTTTCTACGCGGTAGAATTCCTGGAACACCTTCTTCATTTCGGAGGGCGGAATGCCCGGGCCGTAGTCGCGCACGGCGAGGTACACGTGGTCGCCTTCTGTCTTCATCTCGATGATGATCATCTTGTAGTCGGCGTTCTTCGAGAACTTGAGCGAGTTGTCCACGAGGTTCGTGAGGATCTGCATCACGGCGTCGCGGTCCATCATCAGCTGCACGCGGTCGATATCCGAGTCGCAAGATACGGTAAGCGAAAAGCCGTGGTCCTCGATGTTCTTGGTGTACATGGTCACGAAGTCGTCGAGCACGGCCTTCGGCCAGTCCTTCTTGATGTTTGCCACCCAGCGGTTGCCGTCGATTTTCGAGAGGTCGAGTACGTTCTGGATAAGGCGCGTAAGGCGGTCGCTCTCGCTTGCAATCTGGTCAAAGCTGCGCTTGCGCTTGGTGTCGTCCATCTTCTGATAACTTGTCTGTAATATCTCGGCGCGCATCTTGATGGTGGTGAGCGGTGTCTTGAGTTCGTGACTCACCGCCGATATAAAGTCCTGGCGCTTCTGGGCCAGGTCAAGTTGGCTCTGCGTAAGCCGGTAAATGGAAATGAGGCCGCCACCCAGAAGCAGGAACATGATGCCGCCAATCAGGAACAGCAGTTGCCCGTTGCTGATGACCTGCCCGTTGCCGGATTCCTGCACGGATTCGTCCACGTACATACTCATAGTTATAGCGTTCAGCGGTTCGGCGAGGTTTTCTTCGAACACCTTGATGGTGTTCCGCGTGTCTATGCCGAACGAGATGAGGTCGCCCTTATAGGTGAACTTCAGGGCGAGGTGGTTGTCCTCGCTAGCGTAGTCGCCGATTTCAAGTTCTACGATGCTCTTCAGGTATTCGCGCAGGTCTACGACGAACCCCTGCACAAAGTTCTCCTCGCCGCGCAGCACGTTCCTGTAGAACACGATGTACTGGCGGTTCAGTTCCGCCTGGAACGATTCGATAGCGATGTCCATCGTGCCCACGTACGGGAATATCCTGTACAGGCCCGAGGTATCCATCTTGGCGGATTCCACGTTGAACGCGAACTGCTCCTGCTCGGAGGTGCGTTCCACGCGCAGGCGTTTCTTGCGGTTCTTGCTCTTGGAAAGGTCAACTTCGTTGGCGAGTTGGTCGAGTGCGTTGTAGTTCTCGGAACCCTTAGAAGTGTCCTGCGTGGCGGCCGTTCCCTTGTTCTTGATGCCCATGTCGCGTACGATGAACTTGAGCTGGTTCTGGAACGATTCGCGGATTTCCTTGTTCTCGAGCTGCACCTGCCCGAGCGCGCCTGCCGGCAGGTAGGGCGTGCTGAACACGCCGTCGGGGTCGATCTGGAAATGCCCGATAAGCCCGGCATACTGGCTGCAGTAGTCCAGCTTGCTGGAATCGCTATTGCACGATGTTACCGGGAAGTTGAGCGCTAGATCGGAGTAGGTCGGCTGCTCGCCTGCAGAGATTGTCTTTGCGACCTTGATGAAGCGGTACTCCATGAAGGAGCGCTTGTTCTCGATCGCGAGGTCGTCCTTGATGCGGTTGTCCGCCATCTTCAGCACCTGGGCCGCATGCATGGCCCATTCCGCCTTCGACTCGTCCTGCATGTGCAGGTACGAATCGTAAAGCAGCCACGCCACCGGGAGTGCAATCACGGCGAAGATGGCTGAATAGATGACTATTAGGCGCTTTTTTAGACGGTTTTTGAGCATTCAGGTGTAGAACGCATCTGGTAGCCTTCGCCACGGAACGTGACCAAGAGCTTCGGATGGGAAGGATCGTCCTCGATTTTCTTGCGCAACTTGGTGATGTGGATGTCGACGGTGCGGGTATCCACGGATTCGGCGTTCTCGTAGCCCCAGACTTCGCGGAGCAGTTCGGAGCGCGGAACCGCATGGTCACGGTTGTTCCACAGGTATTCGAGGATTTCGATTTCCTTGCGGGTGAATGCGAGTTCTTCCTTGCCGCGGGTACCTGCGTATTCGCGGAAGTTCACGCGGAGGTTACCGGCAACAAGCTTGCCTTCGTTTTCCATGGACTGGCGGCTACGGCGGAGCACGGCCTCGATGCGAGCAAGCAGCATCGGGGTAGAGAACGGCTTCGGGATGTAGTCGTCGGCACCGAACTTGAGGCCGTTGATGATGTCCTCGTCGGTGTTCTTTGCAGAAAGGATAATGATAGGGAGGCTTCTGTCCTTTTCACGGATCTTGTCGCAGACTTCAAAGCCGTTCATGCCCGGGAGCATCACGTCGAGGAGCACCAGTCCGTACTGCCCGGTAAGGGCCTCGGTCAGGCCGCTCTCGCCATCGGCAACATGCTTTACATGGTAGCCGTTGAGCTCGCAGAGGTCTACGAGGCTTTCGGCAATTGCAAGTTCATCTTCGACAATAAGAATGCTAGTGTTGCTAGTATTATTAGCCATTTTGTTTCCCTTAAACTCCTATGGGGTACTTTAGTTTAAATTGCGAGGCCGACACCGATTTCAGCAGCCATGCGCCCCGGGCTGATTTCTTCCGGGAAGTCGCCACCGAAGTAGTACTTGAAGTTGGCGTATGCGGCAATCGGGATAATCGGAAGCTTGGCGCGGAGGCCGACGAGAACGTGACCGCCGATGCTGGTCTTGAGGCCTTCCTCGAGGGCGGCATCCTGCAGGTTCTCGACGAGGGCGTCAGAGAGCCTCTGGGCCATGGCGTTCTGGTCGGGCAGAGCGATGGAATTGGGGTCGAGTGCAGCGGCCGGGTTGTTCATCACGCCGTCGATGGCGTTCTGCATTTCGGCTTCGAGTTCGGCCTTAACCACGTTGTAGGTACCGCCCACGACCTTGTAGGTGAAGGACTGGTTCAGGATGAAGGTGTTCAGGTAGTAGGTAAGGCCGCCGCCGATGTAGGGGCGGATGATGGGGATGAACGTGAGGGGGTAGGTGATGGAGAGGTCGCCGTTCATCTGCACGAACTTCGGGTTCGCCTTGCCGAACGGGGTACCGCCCAGTTCAATCTCGAGGTCAATCTGGTCGTAGGCGCTCACGTCGCCTGCAGCTGCGGTCGGGTCCTTGATCACGAAGAGCGATGCGTCGTAGGAACCGAACTGGATGTTGAGAGTCGCTTCGATATCGATGATGGGGAGGATATCCACCCACACCTTGAAACCGAAACCGTGCATCATCTCGTCGAAACCACCGTGCCACAGCTTGACTTCGCCGGCGTCGGTGACGTTGACGCTGTTGCCGAACCTGTCGGGGGTTTCGGCGAAACCGGTCATCTTGGTGCCGAAATTGGGGGTGTAGTGCGCGCCGATACCGATGATGGCGAACGACTGCGTGGCGAGCAGGGCACCTGCTGCGAGTAGGATTTTAGCGTTCATAAAATGCTCCTAGGAAAACTTCTAGACTTGAAACTAGATAAAATTTTCGAAAATGGGGCGTGCCCCGGTGCGAAAATGTGCCAAAAACGGCTTTTTTGTGATATTATCACGCATTTTATCCGAAATTATGGCCTATTTATCCAGACTATGTAAACAAAATTGTATGTATCCCCGAAAAAAAGTATATATTATGTAAGTTTTAAGGGGGTCCCCTGGGATTCCCGGCGATTTTCTTTTCAAGAGGAGAAATATGCGCAAACTGATAACACTGATCGCCCTTATAGGACTCATGGCGAGCCTCTCCTTTGCGGCAAACGATGCCGATACTCGCCGTCGTTCTTCCAAGGCGTTCGACGAACTTGATGCCGACGAGGCAAGGCCCGCGAAGAAGCCGGTCTACGAATCGCAGGCACCTGCAAGGCAGGCGCCCGCCCCCAGACAGCAGTCCGTAGCCATGGGCAACCAGCCGTTGCCCACGATTGTCGTTGTGCCCGCCCAGAAGGCAAAGGGCAAGAGCGACCTGCAGGCATTCCAGAGCAACCCCAACAACCGTATGGCCATCGAGGCCATCAACGGATACCTGACCCAGCGCCAGTACGAGGTGAAGTCGCTTGCCGGCGAGGAGACCCTTGGCGAGGTCATCCAGATGCAGCAGGATATCGCCGAGACGGAAGAGGACCTTTCGTACCTCGCAAGCCTCGCCCTGAGTGCCGATATCTATATCAAGTTCTCCGCCTCCATCGAGGGCGGCATCGTGCTTATAGAACTGAGCGCCTACGAGGCCGCTACTGCGCGCTTGCTGGGTAGCCAGACTAGCCAGGCTGCCGCAAACGGGCAGAGCAGGGGCGATATTGCGCAGGCGGTTTTCGATGCCGCGAGCCGTGCCATGCCGGGTCTCGAGAAGAAGATCAAGGGCTACTGGGAAGTGGACCGCAAGAATGGCGTTCAGTACAAGGTAATAATGAAGTTGCAGGGCGACTTTGACGAGCAGCGCGTGGAAGATATCCAGGACGACGTGAACATGCTCGTGAAGAAGGCTTTCAAGCGCGTGAACACGCACGTTCAGACCGCAAAGACGATCGACATGACCGTGTTTGCCGACATGGATAAGTTCGCCGACTCGCAGGAAGTCTACAGCTACATCCGCCGCGGGCTCAAGGGTTCCGTGACCGTGCGCAAGATAAACATTACCAAGAAACTGATTCTTATCGAACTCAAGTAGTATGAACATCAAGAAGTTTGCCTTTTTGCTGCTTTCTCTTTCTGTAGCCGCGTTTGCGGGCAAGGTAATCACGTACACCGCTTCTTCGGAGGTTTCGCAGGAACAGGCGAACAACACCGCCATTGCGGGCGTTGCCAAGCAGATATCCTCGACGGTCGTGGCCGATGACAGGCTCCGCACCGAAGATGTATCTGCGGGCGGCAAGGAAAAGATTTCGCAGACCTACACCTCGAACAAGAACGTGAAGACGAATGTCGACCTCAAGTGGGTGAAGGTGCAGCCGCTCCCGAAGGACGGCAAGAAGTTCCGTGCCACCGCGACGCTCGACGTGGACGAGATGACGAACAACATCCGCCTGCAGATGGCTAACGCGAAGGAGAAGATTGCGAAGTACGAGGCCGACGGCCGTGCCGCGCTGGATGCGTCGCGTTACGACGAGGCCATCCGCATGCTCACTGCTGCAGAGGCGCTCATTGAGCCTTACAGTGCGCTGAAGAGCGAACTTGCGCAGGTGTTTACCCTGAACGAGTCGTTCAACCTGAAGCATAACCTTCCGGGTTTGCGTGCCGATATCGCGTCTAAGCTCGGTAACCTGCAGGTAAAGACCGCGCCCGAAAAGCTCGTGCTCGAGAAGGACGTTATCGAGAACTTCACGGTGACGGTTACCGACGCGAAGGGCGCGGTGACGGACTTCCCGCTCAAGGCGGTACAGGACGGCAAGAAGCTCGATTCCCGCCGCACGCAGGATAACGGAACTGCCGTGTTTACCATCCCGAACGTGAACTTTGGGGCGGGGACGCTTGCCATATCGTTCGTGCCCGACTTCCCGAAAGATATCCTGAAGGCGGCAAGGCTCGAGAAGGGCTTTGTGGTTCCCTACGAGGTGAAGCAGGCTTCGTGCAACGTGCGCTTCGACTGCACGGGTAGCACTGAGGGGTGCAAGGCGCTTGCCGACCAGATGGCAAAGCAGGGTGTGCTCGTGGGCAAGAACTCGAAGGACCCGGTTATCAAGGCCGAGGTGAATGCGACGCCCAAGGGTTCGCTCAACCAGTTGCTTTCCTTTGACGTGATGGTGTCCGTTTCCGGTGACAAGGTGAGCTTCACCAAGTCGTCGAAGGGCGTGGGCAAGACCGAGGCCGAGGCGGTAACGAAGGCTGTTGGCAAGCTCAAGGTCAAGGAATTCGACAAGGTTTGCAAATAAGCTAATGAGACTAGGGCGGGCTCACGCCCTCCCTAAGACCCTCCTGACACTCAATAACCCACTCCGTTCATATAACAACGTTTAGGTCAGTGGGTTATTTTCGTGGGCACCTAGCGGTGCGGATGCAAATGGGCGGGTAAGGCCTGCCTTCAAATAATTTTTCATGTATAAAAAATAAAGGGCGCTTTGTAGCGTCCTTTATTTATAATGCTTAACCTAGAGATTACTTCTTTTTCTTCTTGCCGGAGGTGGCGTCGAGAGTAATCTTGACGGTTTCTTCACCCTTCACGGTCACGAGCATTTCGGCGGACTTGCGGTTGGAGCATTCGGCACGAACCAGGTGGTCGCCTGCGTCGAGGTTGTGGATGGTGAGTGCTGCACCGTCGGTCTTGTCGGAGTTTTCACCGTCGACGTAGATGAGGCACTTGCCTGGGATGGTGGTCACTTCGATGTGGCCCTTCGGGATCTTGGTACCGTAGTCGAAGGTGTTACGCTTGTCGTTGCCCGGCCACACGTTCACGCGCTGGTTCACCAGTTCGTAGCCCTGGTCGATGACGATAAGCGTCTGGCGGCCCGACTTGACCTGCATGTTCTCGATGGGGCTCTTGCCCAGGAGTTCGTTACCCAGGTACACGTCGCTGTTGGGCGGGTTGGTGATGATGGTGACGGTTGCAGCCTTGCCGCGCGGAGGTGGATCATCGTCGGCGACAGCCGCGGTCATGAGGAACGCCACCATAAGGGCGAAAATGTAGAGCTTTTTCATGTTTTTACTCCTATTTGCGTTTTACCCTAAAATATAAAGTTTTCCATGATGTGGCTCACTTTTTTAATATTTTGTAGGTAAAATTCTTTTAAAGCGGCCCCTGAAACCCGATTTTATATGAAAGCGCTGTACCAGAAGATACGAATCCTCGATGGAAAGCCCTATGGCCTGTACAAGTCCCTCGCCGAAAGGACGTGGGATTTTGGTGACTTTATCCTGGAGTTTATCCATGTGCAGGGGGACCCGTTTGCGCCTGCCTCGCGCGTGCTGCTGCGTGCTAAGCTTGCAACGCTCGGCTATGCGCCGGAGTGGGGTTCGGGTTTCGAGCGCAGGCTTGCATTGAGCGACTACCTGTACCGCAAGCTCGGGCGCTTGGTGCAGGAAAAGTACCCCGGGAAGGATGCCGCGGTTGTTTTCGATACGGCTGGACCCGAGATGCTGGTGCGGAACAGCCTGTGGATTGATAACGGCGAGATTCGCGCGTGCCTGCAGGTGCGGCTCCCCGGCGAGGGCCGCAAGATACAGGCGGAACTTGCCGCAGAGATTTTGACGATGGTTATGCCCGACCTGGTATCGGCGGGGCTCTATTATAATAAGGGCGATGAACCCGCGATGCAGGAGCATTACCGCGTGCTTGCCGAACGCAAGGAGATACTTGCGGAACTGGAAGGGCGCGGGCTGTGCGCGTTTGTGCCTGACGGGGCGGTGCTGCCGCGTGCATCGGGCCTGAGCGAGTTACCGCTTGAAGGGGCAGTACCGTTTTTTGCCCCCGATGAACTTGCAGTGACGTTCAATGCCTGCGGGCGCGAGATCCGCGGCATGGGAATCCCGAAGGGGATTACGGTAATTACCGGTGGCGCATTCCATGGGAAGTCGACGCTATTGCAGGCACTGACTCGCGCGGTGTACCCGCATGTTCCGGGCGATGGGCGCGAGGGTATAGTTGTGGATGCGACTGCACTCCGTGTGGGCGTGGAGGACGGGCGCAGCGTACGCGGGACCGACCTCTCGATGTTCGTGCGCGACTTGCCCGGTGGCATAAGCACGAAGGATTTCAACACGCTCTCGGCCTCGGGTTCTACGAGCGAGGCGGCGAACCTGCTCGAGGCGATGGAGGCGGGTGCCCGCACGTTCTTTATTGACGAGGATTCCTCTGCGGTGAATTTCTTGATTCGTGACGTGCGCGTACGCAAGCTGTTGGGTGACGAGCGTGAACCGCTAATCCCGCTGACCGACCGCATTCGCGAGCTTGCCTCTGCGGGCATGAACTTCGTTCTTGTCGCGGGCGCTTGCGGAGACTACCTTGATATTGCAGACAACATAATTGTGATGGCGAATTACAAGGCAGAATGTGCAAAGTCCACAGTGTCATCCTGGAAGGCCGAAGGCCTGATAGGATCCACAGTAAATGCGCGACCCTTCGCCGCCTACATGCAGCCCCTGCAGAAGTCTGTGCGGCCCGCGTCTGCCGTGGAGCGCCAGGTGAAGGTGAAGCTTGCTGGCGATACGCTATTGCAGATAGGCTTTCTTGTGGCCGACACCTCGCGCCTCGTGACGCTTGTGGATAAGCAGCAGCGGCTTGGTGCAGGGTTCATGCTGCTGAACATGCTCCAGAATGCTGCGAGCAATGTTGAAAGCGATGCGTCTGCCGATTCTATCGCGGGTGCGGCACAGAAGCTCTGCGATGTTATATGTAATGTCGGGTTCAGGAACCTGCCTCAGGGCATGAGCCGCGAGATGAGCCTGCCCCGTGCCGTAGATATTGCCTGCGTGGCTTTCCGTCTCAGGATCGCTTCTAAATAAAAAATCGCCACTCCTATATAAATAAGGTGGATATTGCCCAATTTGGGGCTTATCCCGGTTTGAAATGTTTATTTTTATAAACTATATTTGGAATGTACGGGATGCCTCTACATTTTTTTTAGGAGAAAAGAGATGAGACAGTGTAAATTGTCATTTGCACTAGGGGTGCTGGTCCTATGGTTTGGGGGCGTGGCGGAACTTTTCGCCTCGGAAATTACGCCGTTCTACTTCGGCGCGACTTACGATGCGTTGACGGACCAGGAACAGAACGATACCTGGCAGGAACTTATCAAGTACAAGTTGTGGGGCACGGGGTTGAGTGGGGACCCCTATGGTGTCGCCTTCATAGGTCAGGACGTGCAGATAACCGATGAGGTCGGGTATTCGGGTAGCGCGACTGCCGGGCTTGAGATGCGCAACATCATGCACAGTATCGGTGGTCCGCTCGCATTTGCCGGGGATTTCAAGAATGCGGATGGTCAGGACACCATTATGACGGGCCCGTCCTATTTCGGTGGGAATTTCAACATCGGCAGCAATGCCGTTAGCAGCGATAACGTTGCACTCCACGGGAACTTCTGCGTGAAAGGGGACAAGTCTACCATGACAAAGGGCCTGGCAAAGGGCGGTGGAAAGCTTGACTGCACTGCAGATAATATCCCGGCGCTTGATAGCACGCTGGATGTGCCGCGCGTAGACCATTCCACGATTACCTATGACCTGGAAGTTGAATCGTTCACATTCAGTGACAAGGCCAACTACATTGACATCCCTTCGGGTTCTGGCCAGTTCTACAATATCCACGTGAAAGGGGACATGTTGCTGGATAACAATAACGATTACCTGTTCATCCGCATGTCGGGGAATCGCTATGTGAGAATCTTTATCGACGGCAATCTTACGGTTAAGTCTACGTTGCACAACATTGTCATCTTGAATGTGACGGATGGTTCCTGGAACGAGACGACAGAGCAATGGGAAGGCGGTACCCTGGACACCACACTGAACAAGAATTACGGCGGTAACCTCCTTTTCTACACGCCGAACGACATCGCATTCCCGGCAGAGAACTGCACCATTCAGGGAACGTATATTTCGGGCGGCACGATCAGTTTCCAGCAGCACTACAACTTTGCGGGGCAGCTCCTGGCAAAGAAGGTTTCCATCAATGCGGAATTCAAGGCGGGTGATTTCCGCTATGTGCCATTCAGCCCCCCCGTAATCAACATGGCCGTGGGTTCTATGGCCTACGAGGATAACGAAGCCCGTGGTGATACGGTAAAACTGGAACTTTCGAAGGACCCGCCGACCCGTGTGACGTTTGATTACTGTTTTTCCCTGAAGCCCGCGAGTGCTTGCAACGGCTACATGGATGACCCGGCCTGCAAGTTTGCGAACGTGAACGACGTGCTTGAATCCAACTACACTGAGATTCCGGTATGCGGCAGGGATACGGGGCATGCGGCGTTCCCGCAGTTCTCGAGAGACCTGGAAAAGCCCATCGTGTTCCACGCGAAGGACGACATGCTCGAGGAAGCGGACGAGAGCGTTATTGTGAAAATCTTTAACCTGACGGCTGCCATTACTCCGGACGGCGACCGCAATGCTGATTCTAGCTACTCGATGGACTACGTCATCGTGGATAACGACAAGAGACCTATCTCGCACGATACGTCCGTGACCGTGATGATGAACGAGACCTTACCTATTACGGCATTCCCGGCATACGAGAACGACGGTGTGACCGTACTCGACAAGTACGGCGTGATTGTCAAGACGCTCCCGGCCTCGGGTACGCTCACGTACAATGGTGTGCCCGTAGCGGCAGGGGACTTCGTCAAGTTCCCCGGCAGCCTGAACTACACTCCCGCGCATGACGAGTACGGCTCGCCCTATACGACATTCGAATTCGTGGTGGCGAACGTCCACAACCCGGACATTAGCGATACTGCAAGGACGATGACTATAAACGTGGTTCGATTCCAGTACACCATCAACGAGAACGCATCGGTCGATACGCTCGTCGGGATTATAGATGAACTGCGCATTTCCGACATCCAGAGCTGCGCCATCGTTTCGGGCGATACGGGAACCACCTTCAGGTTCGATACTACGCGCATATACCTCAACGGCGTTCTCGATTTCGAGACGCAGTCCTCTTACGTGTTCTTTGTGAAGTGCGCAAACAGCACGACCGAAGATTCGACCGCGGTGCAGATCTTGATTGTCGACGACAACGACCCGCCTTCCGTGACGGATACGACGATGCAGGTTGCCGAAAACATGCCCGTGGGTACGACCGTCGGCACGATGCTCTACTACGACCAGGATGGCGCGAATTCCGGATTCTGCGAGAACAGCTTTAGCCTCGTGGGTGGCGATTCGAGCCTGTTCAAGATCGATGCGCTGACGGGCGTGATTACTACGCGCGCAGTGTTTGACTACGAGGCACTCCCCGATAGCCAGAAGTACTATACGGTCAAGGTCCAGATTGCCGATACCGACGGCAACAAGAGCGTGGCCGAAGTGAAGATTGAAATTGTGAACGTGGTGGAAACGTCCAAGATTACCGTGACCCACGCGGAGTCGGGTAACGGCAGCTACTCGGAATCGAATCCGGATTTGCCGATTAAGATAAACGACAAGACGCTTACGCTTTCGTGGATGGGCGATACTATCCCCCAGCCGGATACGACCCTCACGGACTTGCACGAGGGCTACAATGTGGTAACGCTTACCTATTACGACAAGACGAAGGATACGCCCGCCGTGAAGGACGTGACGATATTCGTCTGTACGAAGACGCCCGAGGTGCAGGTCTCTACGGCGGTCGATAAGTTGCCCGATGCGAACATCTATACCATCACGGAAGAGCCCGCCGAAGGTGATACGTCTTTCTATGTGAACAAGAAACTGAACGATATCGCAGTCAAGATCAAGGAACCGATTCTGGATTCCACGTACACGGATTCTACCTGCAAGTACAAGGAACATAGCGTGAACATTGCTGCGGTGATGTTCGATACGATGGCCGTACCGCAGGCGACGTTCAAGACCGTGGAAAAGATTGCGTCCGAAAAGCTGGTGCTGAACGAAACCCCGGCTGGCACCGTCAAGTATGTCCCCTACAACGATAGCCTTGTTCTCGTGAGTTACAGGGAAATTGTCGGGAGCGATACCGTGACTGTCTCTTACGTGACGAACGCAAAGGGCGACGTGGTTGATGAGCAGATTAAGGTTGCGTACCAGACGAAGATTGACGGGCAGGTTGTTGAGATTTCGTATACGGCGGATGCGTTCACCGGGGCACCCGTGGAATCGGAGACCGGAGCCATTTACACGGTAAGCTACCGCTTTACCGACAGGAACGGCGAAACGGTCATGGTGGGCTATGCGCTGGATACGAAGGGGAAGGTCGTGAAGGATGCCGACGGCAACGTGGGCTACGAGGTGACCTATACATACGCGAACGAGTTCGGCAATATCTCTAGCCAGTCCATCTACATCGTGGTCGATGTGATTCCTCCGAAGGTGGAAATCCTTTCGCCGGAAGAGAACGAGATTTTCTATGCCAACTACGTGGACGTGAAGTGGACCGTAGACAGGAACGACGGCAAGGGCCCGGTGGTGATGGATACACTTACCGAGCAGGGGCTCGTGAAGGGCGGCAACGCGATTGTGCGCTTCTACCGCGACAAGGCGGGCAATGTTGCGAGCGATACGGTGAAGGTTATCATGAAGAACTCAAAGGACCTGGATATTTCCGTGGTCACTCCGGTAACTATAGTAACGCGCGAAAAGACCGAGGAATACTACGCCGCGAACGAGCCGAAGGAGGGCCAGACCTTCTCGGTGACTATCTACAATTCCAAGGCGGACAAGGAAATCGAGACGCTGCGTGGCGGTGAGTTCGAGACGGAAGAAGGTAGCGGCGATGAACCGTATCCGGGCCTCGAGGGGCATCTTGGCCCGACGCTCGCCATCGATACCAAGCTTTCTACGATTCGCCCCACGTTGGGCCTTGCGACGCTTGACGACCTTGTTGGCAAGGACGGCCTTGTGAACTACGATGGAATCGATTCTGAAAACGGCGATAAGCACACCGTGGAGGAATACGTGCGGGAACACTGCACCGCGGAATTCCAGGAAAACATGGGCAGCGATATTTCGAGGGCGAGCCTGTACCACACGACGATGAAGGTGAAGATCTGGGTGTACACGACTCTTGGCAACTTTGTGGACTACTTCTCTTTCGAGCAGGAACTCGATAACCCCGACTACACGAACGATGCCGGCGTGATGACGCTGTACTTTGAGCAGAAACCGGACAAGGATGGTTACGTGAGAACGGCGAACGGTCGCCAGTATGCGACCGGTGCGTACCTCTACAAGACTGATGTGTCGGTCCGTTCTGAACTTCAGTGCGATACGCCGCCCGTGGAGAGGGACAAGGAATCTAACAGGAAGGGCTACGTGCGCAAGGTGCGTGATGACCTGCTGAAGCCGTTCGGCTACAAGAGGCCCAACCGCAAGTAGCTACTTGTCTAAGGTTTCATTGACCTTGTCAATGACTTTATTCAGTAGCTTGCTTGCTTTTGTTTCAAAGTTCCTAAAGTAGTCATCGGAGCATACCCTTGCGAAGAATTTGTTGGCAAGCAGTGTCGGCTGTGCCTTTTGCTCGAGGGTGAACATAAGCAGCTCTGGCTGCCCTCCGTTTGCCTGGCTGAACCTGAATTCGGCGGGAACGAGCCTATTGTCGTTGATAATCATGCCTTCGCAACTAATAGTTGTTTTCCCGGAGGCATCTGTATGTGCTGACCAGGAATTTTTTTGCATTAGGGAATCCATCACGGCGGCGATGGTATAGGTTTCGCAGTATGGGAGAGAGGAATTTTTTACCTCCCTTATTTCTGCGTAGTCACAGCCAGACAGGAGCGAGAGTATGGAGAGCCCTAGTACGAAGTATAATGCCTTTTTCATATTTAGGGAATATAAAAAAGAAATCAACGGGGATTGGGGCTACTTGCGGAATTAGCCTACAATGACCTTGTAGAATTCCAGGAACTGCGCGGGGGAAAGTTCCTCGGCGCGTACCGTAGAGGGGTAGTCCAAAAGCTCGATGGCTTCCTGGATTTTCTTCTTGTCGTAGGCGCGGCCGAACGAGTTCGCGAGTGTCTTCCTCTTTTGCGTGAAGGCGGCGCGTACGAACTCGAAATAGCCCTCGGGAGCGGCAAGCGGGCATTCCTTGGGCGTGAGGAGCATCGTGGCGCTGTCTACGTTCGGGCGGGGCGTGAAGTGTTCGGGCCCGATCTTGCGAAGGATCTGCGTGTCGGCGAACGCAGATACGAGTACGGACAAACTACCGTAGTTGCTGCTGCACGGTGCGGCGCAGATGCGTTCGGCGACTTCCAGCTGGACCATTCCCATGAATCCCTTCGTGAGGTGCAGGCGCGGCATGAGACCCGCGATAATCGCGGTGGACACGTTGTAGGGCAGGTTTCCGGTAACCCATGGTTTTTCGTGCGCGTCGAGGAATGCCTGCAGGTCGAACTTGAGGAAGTCGCAGTTTACGATGTGGAAGTTCTCGCGGCCCTGGAATTTCTGTTGCAGAAATTCCACGCACTGCTCGTCGATTTCGACGGCAGTGAGTTGCACGGCGCGATTCAGCAGGTGTTCCGTGAGGGCGCCGTGCCCAGGGCCGATCTCGAGCACTGCCTCTCCGGCATTTGCAGGCAAGTCGCCCGCAATCATCTGCGCGGTAGGTACATCCAGAAAGTTCTGGCCGAATTTGCGGCGACGTGCTCTGTCCATATAAGGAAAGATAGAAATTTTCGTATCTTTACCCGCAGTTGCTTATGGCTACCAGAACAGAAAATACAACGAACCGCGCGCATCTTGCTGCCGGCAAACCGCCCGCCGGCAAAAACGTTCCCGCCGGCAAAAAACTGCCCGCAGGTAAACCGCCCACCGGCAAAAACGTGCGCACACGCGTGACGCACGAGTTCCCGCCGGTTTACGACCGGGATTCGCGCGTGCTCCTGCTGGGCTCGATACCATCCCCCAAGTCGCGGGAGGTGGGCTTCTACTACGGGCATCCGCAGAACCGTTTCTGGAAGGTGCTCGCTGCAGTTCTCGGCGAAACCATTCCCGAGACCATCCCGCAAAAGAAGGCCATGCTCAAGAGGCACCACATCGCCCTCTGGGACGTACTCGAAAGCTGCACCATCGTGGGGGCTAGCGACACGAGCATCGAGGATGCCATCCCGAACAAGATAGCCGCGCTGGTGGCAAGGTCGAAGGTGGCCCGCATATTCTGTACGGGCGCCACTGCGCACAAACTATACCAGAAGTACTGTGCCGCCGATGTTGGTATCGATGCGGTCAAACTCCCCTCCACGTCGCCCGCGAACTGCGCCGTGAGCCTCGAAAAACTGGTCGAGGCCTACCGTGCGGTACTCTAAACCCGATTTTACACAGGTTTGACGAACTTTTTGGCAAAAAAATCTATATTGTTTTTGTATGTCAGCAAAAGTTACTAGCAGCGACAAGATTGAAGATCTGTTCCCGGAAACCCCTGTCCGGAAAATCATTACCCCTGTCGAACGCCTGATGAAGGTGGAAACGACGGGCGGCATCGTGCTCATTATCATGACGCTTGCCGCTCTTGTCTGGGCGAACCTGAGCCCCGAAACGTATCACCACTTTTGGCATATGCCGTTCTCCATGACGATTGCCAACTGGACTGGCGCTGGCGACCTGCACTGGTTTATCAACGATGCCCTGATGACGATATTCTTCTTCAATATCGGTCTCGAAGTCAAGGGCGAAATGACTTACGGCGAACTGCACGACCCGAAGGCGGCGAGCCTGCCGATTATCGCGGCTGCGGGCGGCATGCTGTTCCCGGCCCTCATCTACCTTGCGCTTTGCCCGGGTGGCGAGGCGAGTGCCGCGCGTGGCTGGGGTATCCCGACCGCTACGGATATTGCTTTTGTTGTGGGCTGCATGGCGATTCTCGGGAAGAAGGTCCCGCATGCCCTGCGCGTGATGATTTTGACCCTCGCCATTGCCGACGATATCGGTGCCATCCTCGTGATTGCGATTGGCTACCCGAGCGGCGACGGCATCAACTTTGTGGCCCTCGGTACGGGCATTGCCCTGCTGGTGCTTATCAACGTGCTGTTCCGCATTGGCGTGCGTAACCTGCTGCTGCACGGCGTGATTGGCGTTGCGGTGTGGGCGTTCTTCGTGAAGAGCGGCGTGCACCCGACCATCGCGGGCGTGCTGCTTGGCCTCTCGGTACCGGCGAAGCCCGTGCTTGCGAAGGGCAGGCTTGCCCACTTTGCTGGCAGCCTGGGCGGTGCGCTTTCGGGCGAGGCGAAGGACAGGAACGAACAGTACGAGGTGTTCCAGCAGCTCAAGCGCGGTGCGCGCGAGAGTATCTCGATGCAGGAGCGTTTCTTCAAGCCGCTGGTGCCCTGGGTGAATTTCTTCATTATGCCGCTGTTCGCGCTCAGCAATGCGGGTGTCGAAATCAAGCTTGGCGGCGTCGAGATTCCGGTGATGGGAGCCGTGGCAATCGCCCTCATTCTGGGCAAGCCTATCGGCATATTCCTGTTCAGTTTGCTCTCGGTCAAGATCGGTATTTCCAAGAAGCCGAGCTACCCCTGGAAGGTCCTTTGGGGTGGCGGCATGCTTGCGGGTATCGGCTTTACGATGGCGCTGTTTGTCGCGGGCCTTGCCTTCGACGTGGGCGACCGTCAGGATTCCGCGAAGCTCGGCATTCTGCTGGGCAGCTTCAGTGCCGCAATCCTTGGCACGATATACATGAACGTCGTGTCGAAGCCGCATGACGCTCCTGAAGAGCCGAAGAGCGAATAATACATGAGATGTGAAATAATTCATTTCACATCTCACATTTCACATTCCACATTTTTTTTACCCTCTTGTTTAATTGTGCCGCATTTCGTCTACATGCTGCGTTGCGCGGGTAACCGCATATATACGGGCTATGCCGTAGATGTCGAGGCGCGTTTTGATCAGCACAAATCCGGAAAGGGGGCGAAGTTCACGAAGGCGTTCCCGCCGGAGTGCATTTTGCGCAAGTTCGAACTGCCCTCGCACGAGCAGGCGCTAAGGCTCGAGGCGCGTATCAAGAAACTAGCCCGCGAGCAGAAAGAACTGCTTGCCGGCGGCGACGATGCGATTGCGGCAGAACTGCTTGCGGGGCTAGGCGAGACTCTCGAGGAAAAGTCCGCGCGCGAAAGGAAAGAACGTCGCGCAGTTAAAACCAGCGGCAAAAAAGAAACCTGCGCGAAAAATAGCGCTAAGAAATAACCAAATCAACAATCAGGTACACGGCCATCGCGACGCTACAGGCGCTGATAAAGTGCTGGACGAACCTGTTGCCCTTTTTCCTCTGCGTAAAGCTCCCGAGGTAACCGCCGAGCCACGCGCCTGCGGCCATCACGAGGGCGATAGGCCAGTCAATCTTGCCCGCGATGCCAAGTGCCGTGGTGCTCACGATAAGGAACACGTTGGTGAGCGCGTTCTTGAGCGCGTTCACGTGGACGGCGTCCATGCCGGTGTAGCGCGTAAGCCCGAATATCTGCACGAACCCGACACCCACCTGCACGATGCAGCCGTAGATGGCGATGCCGAAGAACCCGAGCGCACCCTTCCACGTGAGTTTTTCGGGGGGTGTCGCGGGAGGCTTGCCGAGGATGTCCTTGCGGAGGTTGCTCATGACTACCACGACGCAGATGACGACCGCGAGTATCGCCTGGAACGCCTTGTCGCCGATGTGCACGAGAAAACACGCGCCAACGAGTGCACCGAGAAATGTGGGTACGAGTAGTTGCAGGAACAGTTTCTTGTTCAGGTAGCCGTGCTTCATCAGGTTGAATGCGCTGCTGCAGTTCCCGATAATAAGCCCGATTCGGTTGGTGCCGTTCGCGACGGTCGCGGGCATCCCGAGAAAAATCATGATGGGGAGGCTCAGCGTGGAACCGCCGCCCGCGATGCTGTTGATGAGGCTGACTACTGCCCCCAGCACAAAGAATGCGGGGTACTGCGCGTATTGCCACACTTCGGAGTCAATCATTTCGCGAGTTCCTTCTCGAGGAAGCTCTTGTTGTCTACGACCTTCTGCTTCTGCGTGTATTCGGGGTATTCCGCGAGGCACTTGTCAAGCGGTGCGATGGCGTCCTGGAGCAACTTCTTTTTCTTTGCGGCATCCTTCTGCTTCTGCGCCTTCGCGAATATCTGCGATGTGGTTTTGCGCTGCGCGTTGCAGAACGTGTTGGCGAGTTCCTGGTACTTTGTACCCGCCTCCTTGCGCAGCTTGCTCGCCTTGAGTTTGGTGAGCAGCGACTTGGCTTCGGCGTACTTGCCTGCCTTTACGAGTTCGTCGGCTTTTGCGAGGGCCTCGGCGGGGTCGTGCGATTCCCAGTACTTGGTTGCCTCCTCGTCGTTTGCGGCAATGAGGCCCGCGATATAGTCGATAAGCGCCTGAATTTGCAGTTCCTTTTCGAAGTCGCGGTAGCGCATCTGCAACTCATTTGCCTTCTGTGCCGCCTCCTTGAACTGGGCGTGGTCATCGGCGAGCGCCTTGATACTTGCATAATCTTTCTTCGCCTTCGCGAGCGTGTTCTTGTATGCGATTTGCATCTGGCCGTTCGCCCAGTTCACGAGCGAGTCGCCCGGGGCGAGCGCGATGAGGCTATCCGCAGTCTCCTTGACCATGCTGTAGGCGGCCTGCACGCGGTTCATGTTCTGGATGGTAAGCACGTAGGGCTCGAACGCCTTCGCCTTCTCGGCGCGGGTCTTGCCGAACTCGTTCAGCATGGAATCGGCCTGGGTCTCCCATGTGGCCCAGAGCGGCTTGATAATGCGGAAACGTTGCAGGTATGCGCTTGCGGAATCGGTCAGTCCCTGCGCGTAGAGGGAATCCGCATATGCGAACACGCGGGAGACTAGCGCGGGGAAGGCGGTGTAGGGGTCAAGCACGTCGTTCATTACGGGAATGGGCGTATTGTGGGCAACGTTGTCTGCACTGCCGCCTTTGTGCGGGCTTGTCGCGGGAATGGAATCCGGGGAGGCGAGCCTGTAGCTGTCGAGCGCACTCGATGTAAAGACGGGCGATGCGTCAGATTGCGGAGTCCCCGCCTGCTTGCCGGGCGCGGATGCGGACTTGTCGCCGGCTATGGAACTTTCGCCTGCGGGCGTGTAGCCCTGCGGTTCGACCTGCGTGTCGGCAGAAACTTCACCTGCACTTGCCTGCGGTGCGGCGTCGGTTGTGGGGCAGGGCGTGTTCCCTGCGCAGGCGGCGAGCGCGAACGCTACTGCCGGCATCAGGAGGGATTTATACAAAATTTTAATGCTCATGTTCAATCCTTACTGGATCCTTCGACTTCGTGCTGCGCACTCCGCTCAGGATGACACTACTCAGCCTCAATTGGCACGAATGCGCCACCGTCCATGCCGGCGGGCAGATCCCAGTCGTCGTCCTTCGGCATGGCTGCCTTCGGTTCTGCCGGAGCGGCTGCGTTGTTTACCGGTGCGGCTGCGGGCGCTTCAGCCGGCACATTCTCAACCGGCGCTGCTGCCGGAGCGTTGCTTGCGGGCGCGGCATTGTTCGACTCGACCGTTGCGGCCGTTGCAGGCGCTGCGCACCGTCATTCCAGAATGCGGTACTCCACGG
>JAGAAW010000132.1 GCA_017615055.1 Fibrobacter sp. | reverse complement strand
GCCGGCCTCTTCCTCGCGAAGATCATGAACTGGTGCTCTCCGAAGAACCCCGTGAACCCGCTTATCGGTTCTGCCGGCGTGTCCGCCGTGCCGATGGCCGCACGTGTTTCCCAGGTGGAAGGTGCCAAGTATGACCCGCAGAACTTCTTGCTGATGCACGCCATGGGCCCGAACGTGGCCGGCGTTATCGGTACCGCAGTCTGCGCTGGCTACATGATTTCCAGGCTCTCGTAGTTTGGACCCTGTCGCCACAAGTGGCTCCAGGGTGACAGAGAATGAATGTCATTCTGGAGGGGCGAAGCCCCGATAGAATCAAGGAATGCCCCCGGCAATGCGCCGGGGGCTCCTTTTTTATACTCCAACTTGGAGTGTTTTGACTCACGGGAAGTAAGCAAATGTTGAGATTTCCGTTGACTTGCTCTTCTTAAGAATATATAATATGTTTATGACGTCTAGCCCCTGCGATAACGCCGTTATTTTTATTTCCCCGCTCATGGCCTTTGTTGGCTATGGGCTTTTTATGCATGGTAAATTGCTATGAGAAAAATGTATAAACTGGTAGTCACCCTAGCCCTTTTCCAGGCCTTCTCTGCGTTTGCGGAGGAAGTTCCTGCGGTTCAACCGGAACCTGCGGCACCGTCCGAGCCCGTTGCTGAGCCAGGAGCAGTTGCGCAGCCCGAGTCTGCTGCAAATCCTGAACCAGTCACGCAGACTGAAGCGGTTGCACAACCCGAGCCTACCGCGGCGACAGAACCCGTAGCAAGCCCCGAACCTGTTGCGCAACCCGAACCCGCAGCAACGCCAGCACCTGCAACAAAACCCGAACCTGTTGCAAAAACGGATGCCCCGCAGCAGTCCGCATCTATCTTCGTGCAGGACCCGGCGGTGTTCCACCAGCGTCAGGCAGAACTTGAAAAGTTGAAGAAGTCGGTTGGCAACAAGAACGAAGGGCTTGACTCGCTGTTGAACGATGCCAGCCGCATTGCGAAGATGAACGACCAGTGTGCAGCCATCAGCATCAATGACGTGATGGGTGAGGAGTGCTGGACATTCTATCGCGTAGAACTCCCCGCATTCGAAGAAAAGTACATGCGCGTTACCGGCGAGGTGCGCTTGGGGCATATGGAAACGGCCCGCGGACTCGAAGACCGCAAATTGCAAATCGATGCGTGTGTGGATGCGCTGTTCAGTTTCGCGCAGAGCAAGGACCAGTTCCTGAACCTGGATGGTGGCGTGTTCCTGGAACCCCTGAGCAATGGCTTCCAGGCAAATTATGATTTCACGTTGCAGTACGAGCCTAACCACCGCAAGCACGCCTTTGAAATTGCGCAGAAGTGGGGCGAGACATGCCGCGAGATGGTCGTTCGCAAGGATGGAGAGGGCTTTGCCCCGTTCTTCCTAGAAAAACTCGAAAAATTGAATGCAGAACTTGCCGCCAACGGTTCCCTGGCCGTGTACAAGACAGATACGACCGCTGCTCCGGTACTCTTCATGGATATCTCCAAGCCGGTACGTAGCGCCTACTACCTGAATGGCGTCAAGCTGTTCCACAGCCGTATCAGTGCGGGCCCTGTGGGCGAAAGCCCCGTACGCATCAAGTTTGAATCGGGTCGCGTGCAGGTTGATGGCGAACCGGTCGTGATGAAGCGCGGGCAGCCGCAGAAGTTCAAGGGCTCGGTGGAATACCCGCAGAAGGAGGCCGCGCTGAATGGCCGCTGGATTTGGGAGCACCAGGGCAATAATGAGGGCGTGGACTTTGGCCCCGAAGAAGACGAGGCCGTGAAGGATAGCCTGTACGCGCTCGAGATTGCTGCGAAGACTGCTGCTGCCGATAAGCGTCGCGGGGTACATTTTTCGCCGTGGGTGGGCGTGAGCGCCGCGTTCGCTCCGTTTAACGACAAGAATCACAAGGCATTTAAATTGGATGAGGGGCAGTTGATGATATTGCCGGACTTTATTGCCGCTGCTCGCATAAAGGTTGGCTTTGGTGAAGATGCGAATATGTTTGTCGCTTTTGGTGGTGGTGCCTTCGTGGGTGCCGGGTTTGGCGATGGACTGCAGCGCGTGTACATTGCCCCTGTGGCGCAGGCGGAATTCGGCTACAAGAAGTTTGGTGTGCGAGAAACTGTCGTTATCGCCATTCCTAAGGATGATTCCGAGGAATGGACGCAGTTCAAGACGGGTGCGTTTGCAGGCTTTGGAATGTTCGGCGTTGAAGCCGGCTTTGACTTTATCACCAACCTCGGACCGGGCGGCTATGTGACGCTCTTCTGGAATTTGTAAGGAGGGAGGTCTGCTATGAAAATGAATTTTAAAATTACGAATAGGTTTGTCATCCCCGCGCAGGTGGGAATCTTCTGCCTCTTTATTGCAATTTTGTTTGTGGCGTGCACCGTCTACGACAATTACGATATCGACATGATGCAGGATGCGACGGCGAGCGTGGAAAGTTCCAGTGGCGATAAGGATGCGGCATCTGCCGGATCGTCATCGAGCGAGCAGAAAAAGGATGAGTCTTCTAGTAGCAAGAAGCTGGAACCTCCCGCGTTTTCGAATAAGAACCCCTCGTTTAGCGTAGACGAGAATGCCGCTGTCGGTACGGCAATCGGTACCGTGAAGGTCTCGAATGCTGTCGGTAGCGAGAAGTTCTCGATTGTCGGCGAAGCAAGTCTGTTCGGCATAGACGAGAAGACGGGTGCGATATCCGTGAAGAAGGCCGAGATTGACTATGAGAAAAAGTCGGAATATTCCATTAAGGTTGCCGTGGCAAATAGCGAAGGCAAAGATACCGCTACCGTAAGCATTTCCGTGACGGACGTGAACGAGAAACCCTCCGTTACTGCGGCTGCGTTTACCGTGCCGGAAAATTCCGCTTCTGGTACGCTGGTCGGTACGGTTGTGGCTGACGACCCGGATACAAAGAACCTCGCCTTTGGCAAGATTACGCTTTCTCTTGTGGATTCTACGGCAGGCGCTTCCAGCCTGTTCAAGATAGACGATTCCGGCCGCATTACCGTGGCACAGAACGCCGACCTCAATTTCGAAAGAACGTCCCTGTACTACGTGAAGGTCATCGTGAAGGACAGGGAGTACTCTGATACGGCGGTAGTCTCTATCCAGTTGACAGACGTGGAAGAACCGGAATCGTCCAGCAGTGCAGCGTCTTCGTCGAGTTCTGCAAAGTCTTCTAGCAGCGTTTCTACTTGGACCTGCGGCGATTCTACCTTGACACGCGGCGACCGTACCTATAAAACGGTGCTAATTGGAGAACAGTGCTGGACGCAGGAAAACATGAATTACGAACCGAGTTCGGGAAAGACCTTGTGCTATGGGGGTAACGAAGCGAATTGCGCTACCTACGGGTTGTTGTATAATTATGAAGCTGCGGAAGGAGCGTGTCCTTCGGGGTGGCGCTTGCCGACCGCGAGTGAATACGATGCGATTGCTGGGTTGACTCTTGCGAGAGACGAAACCATTGATGACGATGCGGGAAGACACCTGAAGGCGTCCAGTGGCTGGAACGGCGAGAATGGTGACGACAATATTGGCTTTACGGCATTGCCGGCTGGTAAATGCGATGAAGACAAGGATTGTGAGAAGGTTGGTTCCTTTGGATACTGGTGGTCGTCAACGGCTGTTGGCACGTATGCGCATAAGACTTTGAATCTGACAGGCGACAACGACGGCTTTAGTTCGTCATTTGGCTTTGCAAACGAGGAGTTTGCGTCGGTTCGTTGTGTAAAGAAGTAAGGTTGGCAAGGAGCTTCTTATGAAAATGCTAAACCGCATCTTTATTTTGCAAGCCCTCCTTGCTGCTGTATTCCTTGTTGCCTGTGGCGACAATATAACCACCGAAAACATAACTCAGGTTTCTTTGCCGGGCATGGGGACTGTCGCCAACCAGGGCGAACTCCCGAATTGCGATTCCCTGAACGTTGGGGAACAAATGTGGGTCAAGGCCGAAACAACGGTTTTTGTCTGCACTGATGAGGGCTGGTTCCGTGCAAAATCGACAGAAGTGCCTTATTCCTGTGAAACAAAAGAGTTGGCAGATAATCGCGGTATCAAGATTATTTGCAACGGCGATTCTGTCGGTGTACTTCTGAACGGCTCCTTGGGGAAAAATGGGGCGAAAGGGCAGAATGCTCCGCTAGCGTGTAGTGCAGAGCAGATTGCTGGAACAACATTTGTCCAGGTATCTTGCCAAAGTGACACGCTTGTCTTTGACTTGAATACGAACCCGCCGGAATCGAGTAGTAGCCTTGCTATAGAAAGTAGTTCTGAAGAACCGCTACCGCAGTCCAGTAGTTCGGAAATATTGGAATCGTCATCGTCCTATGACGAGGAAGCCGTGTTGACTTCGCTTGATTCTATGGATGGCTATACCCAGAAAGGCCCCTTTGTGCAGGGGAGCAATGTTCGGCTTTACGAACTGTCGGATGGCCGTACGCTGAAGCAGACAAACGGAAACTTTATGGGGGTTATCAATTCTAATGACGGTTTCTTCAAGATTTCGGCACGAAATCTAGTAAGTCAGTATGCCTTGCTTGTCGCGAATGGTTATTACCGTAATGAGGTTACCGGGAAAACAACTACGGAAGACTTGACATTGTTCGCATTGACTGATGTCTCAGGACGTAGTCGTGCGAACGTGAACTTGTTGACTCACCTGGAATACGACCGCGTTTATTACCTGGTTACAAAGGAAAAACTGAAAGTCAAGGCTGCTAAGCGACGGGCGCAGGCCGAAATTTTGCGTGTGTTCCACGTTGATACCACGGGAATTGGTGCTTCCGAAGACTTGGCCGTGTTCGGAAATGGCAAGGGGAATTCAGCCCTCCTTGCACTGTCAGTGATGTTACAGGGACGGCGCTCCATTGCAGAACTTACGGAACTCCTTTCCGAAATTTCGGCAGACTTGGAAACCGACGGTGCCTTGGACACGACGTTGACAATGAAAATTGCCGATGGTGCTGTAAAACTCCTTCCATTCTTGCCAAGAATCCGTGCTAATGTCGAAGGCTGGAATTTGGGAGAGGTCCCTGAATTTGAATCTGTTATCAAGAACTTTGTGTCTAGTGTGTATGGCATTGGGGAGTGCTCCGCTGATAATAATGGAACAAAGACGCTGTTGCAGAATGAAAAAAGTGAACTGGATGGATTCTACCTTGCTTGCGAAAATGGGAATTGGCTCGTAAAAATGACTGATCCTAAGACTGGGATTTTCTACAATGTCGCGTTTATCGGAAAACAGATCTGGATGGCCGAGGACCTCGTGATGGAAGACCCGTATAACCCGGGCCAACTAAAGTACGAATTGAATGGATACGACATTTTAGATTCCATGAGCCTGGAAAAAGGCTTAACTCAGGGCGTATGCCCAGATGGCTGGCATATTCCGACATTCAAGGAGTGGGAAGACCAGTTGATGGCGGTTTGGCCAGAAACAACTCTTGAAGAGGCTATACAGGAATATGGTGGCTGGTATGGTGGCCATGGCCTTTCTGTCCCCACTTGGGTTGATGCTAGGCTTAAGGCAACGGAGGGCTGGTTTGAAAATGGTAATGGAACGGACGATTTCGGTTTTGCGGTCAAACCGGCTTATACGCATTATGAGACCACTCCTGATGAAATTTATTATAGTATCATCTATTTCTCGTCATCGTTCGTTCACGAAGAAGAATATGATAATGCTATCAGCATTCGTTATCGCGGATTCTATAATGATGGTAGTACCATGAGTGGTACGAGTAGTTGGCTGTCTAATCTTTACCATGTTCGTTGCCTTAGGGATTATTGAGGTGGCTTATGATTAGGCATCTTTTCGAAAGAATTGTCCTTTTGAGCGCCCTGGTGGGGTCGTTCATATCCTGCAGTGATGAGAAAACGGTGACGAACGTGACGCAAGAATCGTATGCGCCCATAGAAATCTACGAATCCGAATCAAAACTCCCGGAATGCGGGACTTCTAATGCAAATCAGCAGGTTTTTGTCAAGGGGGATTCCTCCCTGCGGGTGTGTTCGGATGCCGAATGGCAAAAGATTTCGGTAACAGATTTTTATACTAATGTCTCGTGCAATACAGTCCCTTTGCGGGATAATTCTGGCTACAAGGTCGTGTGCAACGGAGATTCTGTTGGTGTGGTGCAGAATGGCTCTGCCGGAGCCATGGGCGAAGATGGTACGGGCTGCAGCCTTAGTTATGATAAAGAGGCTGAAATTTCCGTTATTGTCTGTGGCAAAGATAGCGTGGTTGTCGATTTCCCGATTGCCGATTTGACGGTTCCTAAAGAAACCCCAGAAGATACCTCCGGAAATACGCATGAATCCCCTGTAGACACTGCGGAAGTTGTTCCCGAAGTAGAGGAAGAAAATGATTCCGCCATGGCAATATCAATGGATTCCCTGGCGGGTTATTCGCAGAAAGGGCCTTTTGCGAAAGGTTCCATGGTTTATTTGTATGAACTCCAGGATGGCAGAACTCTCAAACAGACGAATGGCAGTTTTGTAAGCAGAATTGATTCCGATGATGGCCATTTTAAATTTGTCGCAAGGAATCTGGTTAGCCAGTATGTGCTGATGCAGGCAACGGGCTATTACCTTAATGAGGTAACGAACAGACGTACGACGGAAATGCTTACGCTGAATGCGATTACTGATGTGTCTGCGAGAAGTTCTGCTAATATCAATGTCTTGACGCATCTGGAATATCCACGTGTGTATCATCTCGTGACTAAGGAAAAATTGCGCTTTAAAGCGGCCAAAAGGCAGGCTCGTGCAGAGGTCTTGAGGGCATTTGGCTATGATACTACCGGTGTAGGTAATTTTGAGGATATGCTCGTGTTGGATGCATCGAATGCGGTGAATGCGATGTTGTACGACATTTCCGTTATGCTGCAGGGTAATTTGACGGTGGCGCAACTCACAGAACGCCTGAACGATATTGCGAAGGACCTGGAAACGGATGGAAAATGGGATAATGCAAAATTGCGTGCTGAAATTGCAGACTGGCTTTTGGATTCTACTTCGGTTTATTCCTATGATGCCTGGAAATTCTGGGTGGCCGAATATGGATTGCAAGAATGTACCGGCAGTGATTCTAGGGAATTCTATGTTGCGAAGAATAGTTACGGCAAGTACAATGGTAGAAAGTTCTATTGTTCGGGTTCTTATGGTCCTCCGACACGTGCGACAACGTCGGATACTCTAATAGGCCGCGCGTGCTTTAATGAAATAGCGGGTGAAAAAGCGACTTACACGGGTAAGTACTGGATTAGGGACTTTGAATGTTCGTATCATGAATATGATGGTCGCATGAAATGGCGCCTTGTTGCGTCTAGGCCATCCAGTTCCTTGAACACGATGACAGATCCTCGCGATAGCAAGACATATGCAGTTGTTACAATCGGTGACCAGACGTGGATGGCGGAGAACCTGAATTATGCAGATACTGTTGCATATCCCAGTTTGGTAAAGGCTCATCGGTGCTACCAAAAAACGTACGAGGTGATTGATTCAAGTGATTGCCGCCTATATGGTCAATTATATAAATGGGCCGCAGTGGTGGATAGTATAAATACCGGGTGCGGTGAAAATATGGAATGTTCCCTTGTTCATCCGGTGCAGGGAATTTGCCCGGATGGATGGCATATACCTGATACTTCGGAAGTTAGTAAACTCATTGACTTTGTTGCCAGTGAAAACCCCGGGAAGAATATTGCCGATGTCTTAAGGAGTGAAATTGATTGGGATGATGCCCATGGAACGAATACATTGGAATACAATTTTGAAACTAATGGCTTTGATTTATATGGATTTGGCCTGTTGAAATATGGACTTCAGTTCTGGACGACTACATTTGCAACTGAAGCTGGAATAGTCATACCGTACCCTTCGAAGAATTATACGTTTGATGCATTGCAACCGATTGTGTTTGGTTCCTTTGAAAGGAATGTCCGTTGCATCAAGGATCAGGAATAGGAGGAACCCATGAAGAAATTATTGGCATGCCTTCCTAGACTGATTTTGCTGGTTAGTGTCTTTGTCCTTACCTCTTGCGGTGAAGATTCCACAACTCAGAACGTGAGTCGGGCTGAATCGGCAATGGATGATGTTGTTGATGAATCACTTTTGCCACCATGCAATGAAGATAATGAAGGAATAGTCGTTCTCGTCAAGAGCGATATGTTGACCAGAGTCTGTGTTGATGGAAAATGGCGCGTCCCTGTCAATAGCGTTGATGTGAAATATTCGTGCACCACGCAGGAACTGCCTGATGGCAGTGGCGTTAAAGTGGTTTGCGGGGGTGACTCCATAGGGGTTGTTTATAGTGGTGCTGATGGTGATAATGGGCTAAATGGCGATAACTGTAAGGTTGAACGGGGTAAGGATTCCTCGCAGATTGTAATCTCCTGTGGAAATGTTTCGACGACCATGAACCTTGCCTACAGCAGCTCTTCTGATAAGGCGATTTCTTCAAGTGTGGTAAGTTCTTCGAGTGAGGCTCCGCCAGAATCAAGTAGCGAAGCCGAAGAAGATGATTCTGAACCTGTTTCGCTAGACTCCTTGAAGGGCTATTCCCAAAAGGGCCCCTTTGTCAAGGGATCAATTGTTAATTTGTACGAGTTGGCGAATGGACGCGCGTTAAGGCAGACAAACGGAAACTTTGTAAGCACGATTAAGTCGGACGACGGCCATTTTAAGATTATGGCGCGTAATTTGGTCAGCCAATATGCCCTGCTTCAGGCAACGGGTTATTACCGTAATGAAGTGAGCGGCGAAAAGACTACGGCCAAGTTGACGCTTTTCGGATTTACGGATGTTTCTGCTCGCACAACGGCAAACGTGAACTTGATGACTCACCTGGAATATGACCGGGTGTATTATCGGGTTACACATGACAAACTAAGGTTCAAAGAGGCGAAACGGCAGGCACAACGTGAAATCCTTACGGCGTTCCATATCGATACGGCTGGCGTAAAAAGTTCCGAGGACTTGAATGTTGTCGGGAGTGGCAAGGGCGATGCAGCCTTGCTGGCTGTTTCAATCCTGCTGCAGGGAGACCGCGATATAGCACACCTGACTGAATTGCTGTCGGAACTGTCTAAGGACTTGGAAATAGATGGCGAGTGGAGTAATGGGAAAACCCGAAAATCGATTGCGGAATGGGCAATGCTTGCTGAGGCCGGGGGCCGGTATGCTGATTTTAGGAAAAATGTCCAGTCGTGGGGGCTGAGTAATTCTGTGCCTGATTTTGAATCAATTCTTCACCATTTCTGGAGCCAGGAATTGTTTGGAAAGGATTTGTGTGACGAACATGATGCAGGCGAAGTTTTTGAAATCCTGTATGACTACAATAAAAGGTATTTCACTTGCAAGGATGGCTATATTAGGTCGGCTGATTATTGGGAACGGTTGGTTGGTCGCACCTGCTCTGAAAAAAATGAAGGCGAGAGTGCGGTGTATCGTCCATCGGGTGCCAATTATGAGTGGAAAATGCTCTGTAGCAGTGGTGCCTGGACGAAAGTTCAGAGAAATCTTTCTGAAGGTGCACGGATAGGGTCCATAACGGATTCCCGTGATGGCGAAGTCTACAAGACGGTCTACATCGGCAAGTACAACTGGATGGCCGAACATTTGAGGTTCCGTTATCTTGCGCCTACGGCAGAAGAGGATTCATCGAGTACGTGTAGTGAATCTGAATGCGAGGAGGTGGGGCGCCGCTATTTCTGGTCTGCTGCTGTAGATTCTACGGCGTTGGCCAATGATCCCGAGAATCCCCGGATTTGCGGGAACGGCGGCTACGATTGTCCGACGGGCTTTGTGAGGGGAATATGCCCTGAGGGCTGGCACCTACCCACACTAGAGGAAACGAATAGCCTGCTAGAACTAGACAATGTGCCGTATTCCTTATATGCGCTTGGGAGCACAAGTCTTGATTTCTACGAAAAGGGAAAGATTTCTCCCTACATTACGGATGTATATGGTTTCGCGATGAAACTGACAAGCTATGATGCCCGACTTTGGAGTGCCGTACAGACGGTAGATGATGGCGCATTCACGTTCTGTGTGCATCTAGATACTGCTTATGTTGAACGTGAATGGATGCGATATAGTAGCGGTTATATTCGCTGCGTAGAGGATTACGAAGACTAACTTTTTTAGTTGGACTTTTTTGAAAAGGTTTCTGCTATGCTAAATAAGAAACTCTCATTTCTTGCCATCCTTGCGGCTGTATTGTTTGCCGCATGTGGGGATTCTTCTACCGAAAGGATTGTTGATGACCGACTTGTCGTCACTAATGTGGCAGAACTCCCTGCATGTGACGTTTCGAACGAGGGCGAACAGATTCTTGTAAAAGACGAAGGCTCCGTGCGTGTTTGTGCCGATAACAAGTGGTTCTCGACAGTGGGCGATACCTTGTACGAGCAAAGTGGGAAACTTTTGTGCAAGACCGAAAAGCTGGCGGATAGTTCCGGCATAAAGATTATATGCAATGGCGATTCAGTGGGCGTGGTGTATAATGGTACGGATGGCGCTAAAGGTGAAGATGGCGCAGATGGCGCTCCAGGACAGCAGGGGCCTCAGGGATTTAAGGGTTTGCCGGGGACGGATGGTGCAGAAGGGCTTAAAGGCGAAAAGGGAAGCGACGGAGTGGAAGGGAATGCTGGTGCGGATGGTGCTAGTTGTACACTTAAGACGGTTGATGAGTTGTCTGTACGAGTCTATTGCGGTAAAGATTCCGTGACGCTCTACATTGGCGAAATGCCCGACACGTCAAGTGTCGGTATAGAGCTGGATTCCGAGAAAGTTGCAATTTCTTTGGATGAAATGTCCGGCGCCTCGCAGAAGGGGCCCTTCCTTTCGGGGTCGAAGGTTCGCGCATTTGAACTTCAGGATGGACGCACCTTAAAGCAGACGGGTAACATTTTTAATGGCAAAATTATGAATGACAATGGCGAGTTCAGGATTAATGCCCGCACATTGATGAGCCAGTACCTGGCGCTTGAGGCAACGGGGTTTTACCGCAACGAAGTGACGGGAAAGAATTCCAATTCTGAATTGACTTTGTTTGCCATTACTGATGTTAGCGCAAGAAGTGTGGCGAATATGAATCTGCTCACGCATCTGGAATACGAACGCGTGAACTATCTGGTGACTAAGGAAAAAATGAAGGTCAAGGCGGCAAAAAAGAAGGCGCAAAGAGAAGTGTTCAGAATTTTGGGTATTGATGCGACGGACTTTAGCAATTCCGAAGACCTGAATATTGCGGGGAGTAGCGATGAAGACGGTGCTCTGCTCGCCTTTTCGGTGATGCTTCAGGGGGACCGCAGTGTGGCTGAGCTGACGGAACTTTTGACGCGGATTTCGACCGACATGGAAAAGGATAGTACCTGGGATGACGCTACAACCCGTATGAAAATTGCAGAGTGGAGCGCCGATGCAGATAGTGCGGGTCGCCTAGCGGTTATTCGTAATAATGTAAAGAATTGGAGACTTTCGGAGATGGTCCCGAATTTCGAGAAATATATACGCCATTTCTGGTATACCGAATATGGTTTAGGCGAATGTACGGCTGATAGTGCCGATACAGTGAAAGCGGCTACTGCGGGCAAGCGTAAGGGAACCAAGACGCGCTACATCTGCAAGGCGGATTCCGTGGGTGAATTCCATTGGGAGGTTGCATCTGACTACGAGAAAGACACGTACTTGTGGGAGCCCGGTGGAGATGCTGAACTTAAAGCGGGTGCGGTGACTGGCGTGTACTACATATATGATGCCGTAAAGGCGTCTTGGCGCATAGCCACGGTGGTAGAACAGACTTTGGGCGGTTGCAGTGAAACGATAGCAAGTGATGACTCTAGAAATACGGCCCGTTTTAACGGCTATATGTACAAGTGCGAAAATCACAACTGGGTAAGATACTCCAATTTTGTAGAGAATGTGCAGGACTGGGTCCCAGGAACCGATGGTGACTTGAAAAATGTGGACGGTGCTTATTCTGTATTCGATGAAGCCGAAGGTGGGTGGCGAGATGCAAGCGTATTGGATTATACGCTTGGTCTCAATGGCTGCACGACAAACCGTGTTGGTGAAATGGGAATGGCTGCGACGGATTATAAATATTACCGGTGCGAATCAGACCATCAGTGGACTGTAATAACTGACAAGGCCGTTTACAACATGGCGGGAATTGATTGTGCGGAAGATGGTATATTAATGAACGGCTTAGTTGATACTCGATCTTATTTTGTGTGTGATGCAGGGGTATGGCGCGAAGCTACTGTTGTAGAAGAACAACTAGGTGAAGCATGCACTATTGCAAAAAACGGAATGTTTAACAGTGATTCCACGAGGGTTTGCGAAAAAGGCGACTTCCGATATGCGACCCTGTATGATTTTGAGGTGGGTCAGAAAAAATACCTTAACCCCGATATTGAATACGGTGAACTTTATGATAAACGTGACGGTCGCACCTACAAGACTATCGTAATAAACGGATTCAATATAATGGCAGAAAACTTGAATTATGCTGATGAAGGTGAAAATCCTTATCTAATAGACAATAACTGGTGCTATCATGACGATACCACGAACTGCCTGAAGGGTGGACGGTTCTATACGTGGACGGCAGCAATGGATATTGACCCCAAATGGCAAAACACGGATTTGCCGGAGGGTGTGATAAAAAAACAGCACCGGGGTATTTGCCCGCAAGGGTGGCATGTTTTAGGGATAGATGAATGGGAGTCGATTAGTCCTGGATTTTGGGATCATGATTATTCCGAGGATTTTTATCCCCATCACCAAGCGGTTGGCTTTCCTCGATGGGGGAACGCTACCAATGAAAGCGGCCTTTCGATATTGCCAGTGGGCTATAGGCGGAATTTTTTAAATCATGGTTGTGATGATGGCGACTATAGTGATGACCCCTGGTGTGCGACCGTTGGCTTAAAAACTTATCTCTGTACAGCTCCTGGAGATGATTGGCGTTGGCGTAATATTTGTTTCGGTCCTAGTTCTAGTTGCTTGTATGATAGTTCGGGTTCTGATGATGATGGACTCTCTGTGCGTTGTGTCCAGGATTATCCTGAAGAATAATAGATGTTGAATTGTGGAGAATGGTTGAAAGTGAGGTGATATTATGAAAAGGCAGACTGTTGGCTTATTGATTTTTTGTGCTCTGTTCTTGTTGGCCTGTGGCGAAGAAACGGTATCCGAAAGGATTCTGAATAATAGTATTTCTGTGGTTTCGAGTATTGCCGAACTTCCCGAATGTGGAAAAAGTAACGACGGGGAACAGGTCTTGGTAAAAGAGGAATCGTCTGTCCGAGTATGCTCTGGTGGCAAGTGGTTTGCCGTTGTTGGCGATACCGTCTACTTACAAGATGAAAATTTTGCATGCTATGCAGAAAAAATGCTTGATGGCTCCGGTACAAAAATATTGTGCAACGGAGATTCTGTCGGTGTTGTGCTGAATGGTGCAGATGGCACGGATGGTGAAAACGGAACCGATGGAAAAACGGGACCGCGTGGCATACGCGGTGAACAGGGGGATGATGGAGAACCCGGTCTGCAGGGAGCTAAAGGTGATTCTGGCGCTGTGGGCGACGTAGGTGAAAACGGAATCGGGTGTTCGATAAAGAAAATTGACGAAGTCTCTGTCCGGGTTGTTTGTGCGGCCGATTCAACGACGCTCTACATCGGGGATGCTCCTATGGAACTTGATTCCGAAAAGGTGGCGGTGTCGCTAGACGAAGTTTCTGGTGCATCGCAAAAGGGGCCTTACCTGTCGGGCTCCAAGGTGAGTGCCTACGAGATCTCGGATGGCCGCACTCTGAAGCAGACCGGCAATGTGTTTAGTGGCAAAATTGCAAACGACAAGGGTGAATTTAGGATAAATTCCCGGTCCTTGGTCAGTCAATACTTGTCGTTAGAAGCGACTGGCTATTATCGCAACGAAGTGACAGGTAAAAATTCCGATGCCGAATTGACGTTGCGTGCGATTACGGACGTTAGCGCCCGCAGTGTCGTAAACGTAAACCTGCTGACGCATCTGGAATATGAACGCGTGAATTACCTGGTAACTAAGGAAAAAATGAAGGTCAAGGCAGCAAAAAAGCAGGCACAAAGTGAAATATTTGGAATGATGTTTATTGATTCGGAAAATTTTGACAACTCCGAAGACTTGAATATTGCTGGGAGTAGTGACGAGGATGCTGCCTTGCTAGCCTTTTCTATACTTTTGCAGGGGGATCGTAGTGTATCGCAACTTTCGGAACTTTTAACAAAAATTGCGAAAGACATGGAAGAGGATGGGATATGGGATGGTTATTCGGCAAAAGACTCGATTGTTAAATGGGCTATAAAAGCTGATACTTCGGGATTACTTGATTCAATTCGTAAAAATGTCTTGAGTTGGGGACTATCGGCAATGGTGCCTAATTTTGAAAAGTATGTACGCCACTTTTGGTATGTACAGTATAACCTTGATGAATGCAACGGGGATAGTGCGGGAATTGTAAATTGGGGGTGGATTTGTAAGGATGTGGATGAGCCGAATGAAGATTATCGCTGGGTTGTTGCGAGTGATTTAGAACGAGATACCTATCAGTGGGAACCGGGTGAAGATGGTGAAATAAGACTTACTATTGGTGAAAATAAATATGTATATGATAGCGCACTTGGTCAGTGGCGCTCAACGACTGCTTTTGAAGATGACTTAGGTGCCTGTGTTGAAAGTATAGAAAATGATGATTCGAAAAATACAGGGTATTTTGACTGCGATGCTGCTCATGTGTCGTATTATAAAAGGGAACGAGATTGCCATTACATTGAACAGGACTATGTAAACGATCACTGGGAAGGCGGTTATTGGGAACGCGGATGGTATAGATGTATTAACCGCGCTTGGACGCAAACGACGGCACTGTATGTAGATACGCGAAACTGGAAACTGGGCAAAGACGCCGATGTGGTAAAGGGGGATAGTTCAGATGCGTTCTATGTTTATGACGAAATGGAATCGGCATGGCGCGAGGCAAGCGAACAGGATTCTGAACTTGGATTGAGTGGATGCACTACGAAACGGACTGGTGAAATCCAGAAAATAGGGCGGGATGGTGAATACTATGGTTGTGCTTCGGACCACCGTTGGCTTGTAATACCGGAAAAGGTTATTGCAAATACAAATGGATATGAATGTGTAGAGGGCACTATGCAGCCTGGCAAAGATGATTCTAATATCCATTTTGTTTGTGAGTTGGGCCTTTGGCGAGAGGCGACGATAGAAGAAGAACAACTTGGGGAAATGATGTTTTGTACGGCGGCAAATGAAGGTAGGTTCACTAAAGATTCTTCAAAAATCTGTAAAAAATACCCGTGGTCGTGGGAAGAAGAATATCGGTTACGTGGAGTGTATCTCTATGATTTTGATGTCTACCCGGATCACTTCTTCAACCCGGGACTTGAATATGGTGAACTTTATGATAAGCGTGACGGGCGTACCTATAGAACCATAGAAATAAATGGCATTACTGTAATGGCAGAGAACTTGAATTATGCCGGTGGAAGTGAATACCGTTACCTGATTGACAATCACAAGTGTTATGACAACGACTCCATTAATTGCTTGAAAGGGGGGCGGCTCTACACATGGAGTGCTGCGATGAATGTTGACCCTAAATGGAATTTCTCGTTTACGGGGCTAAAGGATGGTCAGATCGTTTCACCTGCGGGATCTGCGGGGCTAAGGGATGATTTGATTGAAAGTCCGCATCGGGGAATTTGCCCTGAAGGCTGGCACATTCCGACGGTAGAAGAATGGGCCGCGTTGATTGATGAGTATGTAGTGACTGTAGGTTATCGTGAGTATGATTTGTGCGGCCTGTATGCCTCGGGCGGGCTCCATATCAACGATGAAGTGGTGGCGACGAATGCCAGCGGCTTGACAATCCTTCCGAGTGCAACAAATGGTGGTGGATTTGATGGATATTATGGAGGGTATTATCCGAAATTCTGGAGTACATCTACGAATAACATGGATGAACCGATATCGCTTGTGGTTGATTATATAACTTATGAAGTTCTTTATTATGGAAATATGATAGGGTCTGTTGCTGGATATAAAAATGAGGCTAGATATAATCCTGTGCGTTGTATGAAGGATTCTGAGTAAAATTTTTATGCCGAGGTAATTATGAAAATTAAGATAGGATTAATTGTTCTTGCGGCAATCTTTTTGAGCGCATGTGGCGAATCTACAACGGAACAGGTTGTAGAAGAGCGTGATGCAGTCGTCTCTACGGTGGCTGAACTCCCTGCGTGTAAAAAATCCAACGAAGGTGACCAGGTGATGGTCGAGGGTGAAAAGACTGTGCGCGTCTGTGCCGATGGCAAGTGGTATTCGACTGTTGGCAACGTGCAGTATGTTCAAGGGGATGCTTTCTTCTGTACTGCTGAAAAAACAGCAGACGGTACGGGGATGAAAATTTTGTGCAACGGAGATTCTGTAGGTGTGGTGTATAATGGCGTGAATGGTGCTGATGGTGAAAACGGCTTTGACGGGACTGATGGTGAACAAGGTGTTCAGGGACGGAAAGGTGATAATGGTTTGCCAGGGGCTCAGGGCCCTAAGGGCGATGATGGTGACAAGGGTGGCTTGGGCGCAGCGGGCAAGAATGGAACGGGATGCTCCGTAGAAAGACTCGATGAATATTCAGTTCGTGTTAAATGCGGCTTGGATTCAACGATCCTTTATATTGAAGATGTTGCCGATACTTCGGGGAATATTGAACCCGTCATTTTGGATTCCGAAATGGTGGCGGTGTCCTTGGATGACATATCGGGATTCTCCCAAAAGGGACCATTCCTTTCTGGGTCCAAGGTGCGTGCCTACGAAATATCGGATGGTCACACCCTAAAACAGACGGGTAATGTTTTTAACGGAAAAATTGCAAATGATAGGGGCGAATTTAAAATTAATGCGCGAACTCTGGTGAGTCAGTATCTGGTTCTTGAGGCAAACGGCTTTTACAGGAACGAAGTCACCGGCAATAATTCCGATGCCGAACTCACTCTATATGCGATTACGGATGTCAGCGCAAGAAATACTGCAAATGTGAACTTGCTTACGCACTTGGAATACGAACGAGTGCAATACCTTGTAATCCATGAAAAGAAGAGGGTGAAGGCGGCAAAGAAGCAGGCGCAAGCAGAAGTATTTAATATCCTTCATATCATTGCGAAAGATTTTGATAATTCCGAGGATTTGAACATTGCTGGGAATAGCGACGGCGATGGTGCCTTGTTAGCGTTTTCGACTCTATTGCAGGGTGACCGCAGTGTAGCGGACCTCTCAGAACTTTTAACGAAAATTGCCGCCGATATGGAGAAAGATGGAACATGGGATGATGCCGCGACGAAAATCCTGATTGCCGATTGGGCTGCCGATGTGGATAGCGCAGGACGGTTACCGGTGATTCATGATAATGTGCTTCATTGGGGGCTTGCTGAATCAGTGCCGGAATTTGCAAAGCATGTATTGCATTTTAGGGATGTTGAATATGGGCTTGGAGATTGTACAAGTGATAGCGTAGACATCGTAAAGTCTGTATCTGCGGGCAAACGGAAAGGTTCCAAAACTCGTTACATTTGCCGTGATGGTGTGTGGCGGATGGCGAGCGATTTGGAAAAGGATACTTATCAGTGGGTTCCGGGTGCCGATGGCGAAATTAAGGTGGGTTCAATTACGAATGAGCAAAATTACCTGTACGATAGCGTAAATACCCAATGGCGTATGACGACTCCGGTAGAAATGGAATTTGGGGCCTGTATCGAAAGTGTTGCGGAAGATGCAACCAAGAATATGGGCCGCTATAATGGGGTGTGGTACAAATGTGAAAATCGCTCTTGGGATTCTGTTTCTGTGCTAGTTGCGGATATGCAGGGCTGGACATCGGGAGAAGATGGTGAAGTGAGGGGCGGCAATTATACCGAAGCCAATTATGTGTACGGTGAAATAGAAGGATTATGGCGCGAGGCGAATAAAAATGACTATGCACTTGAACTAAACGGTTGTACGGCGAAACGCGCCGGTGAAATGGAACGTAGCCCTGTTGATAATAGGTATTACCGTTGTCAAGAGCGTGAATGGACTTTGATAACTGACAAGACCCTTTACAATACGGTGGGGTACGATTGTGACGAAGACGGAAAAATGATGCTGGGCGCAGTCAACACGAAATCGTATTTTGTGTGTGATGCAGGAGAATGGCGTGAGGCAACTACTGATGAAGAATTCGTAGGCGGAGCCTGTACGCTGGCAAAGACGGGAACGTTCTACAAGGATTCCACGTATATTTGCAAGAATAGGCTAATCCGCCAAACAACAATCTATGATCTCCCTGTAAGGGATTGGACTAACCCGGCATTGGCTTATGACACCTTGATTGACGACCGTGATGGGCGAGCCTATAGAACAATAAGGATTCTTGCCAAAAAGGAATCCGGGGATGAAGAATCAGAGGAGTTTGTCGTAATGGCGGAAAACTTGAACTACGTTGACAATAGCCAGAATATGGAAGGTAACAACTGGTGCTATAACAACGATTCTGTCAACTGCTTAAAGGGCGGCCGCTATTACACTTGGACTGCGGCTATGAATCTTGACCCCAAATGGCAAGAAGCCTATGCGCCAGAGGATGCCATAAAAACTCCGCATCAGGGGATTTGCCCTAATGGCTGGCATATTCCGACTACGGAAGAATGGACAATGCTTATGAATGCGTGGTCTGACAATGTGTATGCGCTTATGGCAATTGGGGTTCCCGGATGGGAAGATGAGCCCGCCTGGAAGAACGCAACCAATGCTGGCGGTTTTTCCGTAATTCCGACAGGATTGTTTTATTGGAATGAAGATTCGTTTGTAAATGAGGATGAAACCGAAGCGTATTATTGGAGCGCGTCGGAAGCTGAATATGCTTATTACGCAGGAGACGCTGCGCAATTTGCTGCTATTTGGGGCTCTTATGGCTTTGTTGCTCGTGCGGACGGGCTTAAAAGCCATGGACGCTCTGTCCGCTGCTTCAAGGATTGACCTGTGACCCGCTTTTATATATATTAATGGTATGCTTCTTTTAGGGAGGTGCTTCTATGCTCTACAAACATTGGAAAAAAGTCCTGCTTTCGCTGACCGCTTTCTTCTGGGCCAGTTGCGATACCACTTCCTCTGCCGATGACGGCAACGATACGCCTCCGATTGATAATCCGGACCCGAGGTCCAGTTCCGCGACAGAGGGCGTCGATGCTAGTTCTGCATCCACGACTCCGGAATCCAGTGCCGAAGCCGCCAGTTCTGCAGACGAGGCTACTGCTTCGAGTTCCTCTGCCGCAACGCCTGCATCTAGCGATGCCCGGAATGTCGAGAGTTCCGATGCGAAGAGTTCCGACAGCGGGAACATTATTGCGCCGAAGTACGGCGTGCCGATGAGTTCCAGCATGATTGCCGCGAAGTACGGTGTCATCGCCCCCAGTTCCAGCAGCGAGTCGATTGCGCCCAAGTACGGCGTGATGTTCACTTGCGAACGGAAGGGCAAGAAGATTGCTTGCGACGATGGCGTTACCTGCACGGAAGAGGAAACAGAAACTGCGCAGGTTCCGGAATGTAGTGGCGACCAGATTTGTGCCAAGTACGGAGTTGTCTACGTCAAGGAAACGACCTACAAGTGCGATGACGGCAGGGTCTACAACTACGCTGAATTCCAGTCCAAGTACAATATCCTGGATGGAGCTGTTGACCTGTACGGTTGCCCGAGCGATATCTGCGGGCCGGATACCACGATTGACGAAGCTAAGCCCCTGTACGGCATCTGATGCATCTCGGGCTTAAGAAAAAACTTGCGCTCGAGGCATATCGCCTCTATCGCCATAACGAGATCAAGGCGCACCCGCTGACGTATTTCTTTTGGGAATGTACGTTGCGTTGCAACCTGCATTGCCAGCACTGCGGGAGCGACTGCGTTGCCGACGCTATCCCGGATATGCCCCGCGAAGACTTCATGAAGGTGCTTGATGGCCTTGCCCCGCATATCGACCCCAGGAACTTTGCAGTCGTGATTACCGGCGGTGAGCCGTTGATGCGCGCTGACCTCGAGGAGTGCGGCAAGGAAATCAAGGCGCGCGGCTACCCGTGGGGCATGGTCACGAATGGGCTTGCACTCACGCCCGAGCGCTTTACCAACCTAATGAATGCAGGGCTCCGCTCGCTTACCATCAGCCTTGACGGGCTGGAAGAGAACCACAACCTTTTCCGCGGTAACGCCCACAGTTTCGAGCGTGCCGTGCGCGCCATCCACATGGCGGCAAGTGTCAAGGAACTCACCTTTGACGTGATGACCTGCGTGAACAAGAGGAACCTTGCGGAACTCCCGCGCATCCATAACCTGCTCGTGAATCTCGGTGTCAGGCGCTGGAGGGTCTCGAATGTGTTCCCGAAGGGCCGCGCAAAGGATAACCCGCTGTTCATGCTCACGAACGACGAGTTCCGCCAGGTGTTTGAGTTCATTCGTGAGGCCAAGAAACAGGGCCAGATCAACGTGAACTACGACTGCGAGGGATTCCTCGGGAGTTACGAGAAGGTCGTGCGCGACCAGCCGTTCTTCTGCTGGGCGGGCGTGAACATTGCCTCCGTGCTTTGCGACGGCAGCATTTCGGCGTGCCCGAGCCTGCGCGGTGACTACATACAAGGTAACATCTACAAGAACGACCTTTGGGACGTGTGGCAGAACCGTTACCAGGTGATGCGCGACCGCCGCTGGGCCCGAATTGGCGAATGCAGGGACTGCAAGTACTGGCGTTACTGCGAAGGCTCTAGCCTGCATCTCCGTGATGAGAAGACCAAAGAGTTGGCTTATTGCCATGTAAAGCGTCTTGAAGACGCCGGCGTGTAACCCCTGCGCACTGTCATCCTCGGAGCTAAACGACACTTGGACATTTATGTCCTTAGTGGAGTTATCCCCTCACTTGAAAAGAACGCGGATCTTCTTTTTGTTCTATAAAACTGCCATTTTTGTTTTTTACTTTAACAAAAATCTTTCTTGTAGATATAAAACCTTTAAAATTTGCTTAAAATCGCCAAATTTGTTTTTTAGAAAATGTTGCATCGGGCAATTTGATTATCTATTTTATTATCATGATGAAATCAGTTGTCGAATATAAGGACTATCGCCAGTATATCCTGGACTACTACAGCGAACGCAAGCGTAGTTCCGCATTTACCTGGCGTGAATTTGCGAAACTTGCGGGGTTCGCCTCCGGATCGTACCTGAAGCTCGTATGCGACGGCAAGACGCGTCTCTTGGAAGAAGGAGCAAGAAAGACTGCGCTTGCGATGGGGTTGCTGGGCTTCGAGTACGATTACTTTATATTGATGGTGCGTTACGAGAACGCGAAGACGGACGCTCAGAAAAAGAAATGCTTCGAGGAGATGCAGGCCCTGAGCGAGGCGCACCACGTAAAGATCCTGGGGAGCGACCTTTACACCTTCTACGAGACGTGGAAGCATTCCGTGGTGCGTGAACTTGCCGTTGCTATGCCGGGTGCAAAGCCGCACGAGATTGCGAAGGCTTGCAGGCCCGTGATTTCTGCGGCGGACGTGAGTGCGAGTCTGAGTTTTCTCGTTAAGTCGGGGCTCCTCACGCGCGACATCAAGGGTAATTACCACCAGACGAACCGCTCGCTGACTACGGGCCGCATGAATGTGGTTGCCGTCGCGGTGCATTCGCTGCTGCGCCAGATGGGCGAATTTGCGCTCGAGGCCCTCGACACGCTTCCGATTTCGGAACGTCACTTTAGCGGGATTACGATGGGCGTGACCGCCGAGACCTACGCGAAGGTCGTGGAGGAACTCGCGCAGTGCCGTAAGCGCATCGTGTCGCTGGTCGCCGACGAGCCGCATCCGGATAAGGTCTGCAGGCTCAACTTCCAGTTTTTCCCGCTGACGGAAAATTTGAATAATGGCAAGAATCGTGGCAAGTCCACATCGGGTAAAGGAGAATGAACATGTTTATGCGAAAGAGTGTTTTTTTGAGTGTATCTGCCTTGGGTATCGCGCTTTGTGCGTGCTCGACTCAAACGGCGGGCACAAGCGAGGAATCCGAAGGCGTTGTCGCGCTTGCGGGTAAAGAAATCAAGGGCGCTGCGCAGAAGGGCCCGCTCGTAACGGGGTCGGATGTCATTCTCCGCGAAACGACGGCAGAGGGGAACCTTGAGCCCACGGGCAGGGAGTTCCATACGACGACTAGCAACGACAAGGGCGAATTCCATTTTGGAGACCTTGATCTGGAAAGCCAGTACGTGCTGCTCTCTGCCGAAGGCCAGTATTCTCGTGAATATGACGGTAGTCGTTCGGAATGCGCCATGCGCCTTGACGCAGTTACTAGCCTGAGTAACCGCATTACGGCGAACATCAACATCTTGACGCATTTCGAGTACAAGCGCGTCCTGAAACTGGTCGGGGAAGGCAAGCCTTTCGCCGAGGCCAAGAAGCAGGCTTCCAGGGAAGTTCTCGGTGCGTTCGGGGTCGAGTTGGATGTCTCCGCTGCGGAGGATTTGAATATCTTCAATACGTCTGAAGGGGACAGAACGCTGTTTAACCTGAGCCTTTTTATCGACAATCAACATGATTGGAATTTCCCCGGTGTCGGTACGGCGGACTGCCAGAAATTGCAGGATTACCTGGACGGATTCGCTAATGATTTTGCCGATGACGGGGAACTCGCTGATTCCATTATGCAGGTTATTGCAGGCGGGGCCTACGAAGTCACCCGTATGTACACCCATATGGAGTATGTCGATGAAGACGACATGTGGGAAAAGGAAGCCGCTGATCCGGGATCATATGATCATCTGGTGACCATGAAAAAGGGATACGATTTCAGCAAACTAGTGTTCTTGCACCATATGGGGGTAGAGGCCTGTACCGAGAATCGCTGGGGTGAATATAGGGCGTTTAACAGGCCCATAAATGTCTATGATTATCAAGATGGAGAAGTGCACGTCCTAGATTCCGGCTATGTCCTTTGCGATGGCTATAAGTGGGATATAAAGACAAAGGGGTACATTGATTCGCTCACGATGATGTTTGAGCACGAAAACGGAACCATGGTTGACCCGCGTGATGGTCGGGAATACAAGACGATAACCTTTGAATACGAAGGGAAAAGGTATGAATGGATGGCGGAAAACCTTATGTACAGTGTTGCCCCGGCAACACGTCAAAGGGGAGGCCGGGTAAACCGTCGTGAGCCGGGTGTCTATAGCTGGGCCGAAGCCATGCGGCTTAACGAGGGCTACATGACGAGGTTTGTGCGCGAAGGCCTGATCGATTCTCTCCATCAGGGAATCTGCCCCGATGGCTGGCATGTGGCGAATAGCATAGAGTGGAAGACTTTGCTTGATTATGTGGACAAAGATCCCGACAACCTGCTCAATGAAAATTGGAGGACTGATAGGGACAAGGCTCTTGCGAAAGGCCTGACGGGAGTGTTCTACAATAGGTTGGATTTCAACCTCGTTCCGCTGGATTGGGATTACCTGGAAGCCTATTTCCATACCTATGCTCCCAAGATATCCTTCCAGCCCACTGCCGCTAATGCCACAAGATGGAACCGTGTATTCTATACGCGAGATGAGTATGTCGACTATCCCTTGGAGAAGACGGATTTCGTAACCATCGAGATTTCGATTAGCTGGAATTACGTGTCCGATACGGAAGTTCAGCCTAGAGGCTTTGTGCGCTGCGTAAGGAACTAGAAAAGTCTGTAAGGGGGAAAAGAGGAAGGCCCCGCCAGGAATGGCGGGGTTTTTCTGTATTCTGGGGGTGTGCGGGCATGTTCTCAGAATATGCCTTCATGTTCCAAAATGCCAAATTTTTTAGAATTTAGCCAAAAGTGGTAAAATTTGACTAAAATCGCCATGTTTATATCCTAAATGGGTGAAAAGAAGGTATATTTGTACCCATGAAGGAAATCGTTGAATACACGGATTATCGCAAGTATATCCTGGACTACTACGAAGAGCGCAAGCGCAGCTCCGTCTTTTCGTGGCAGAAGTTCGCCCAGGATGCCGGATTCTCGTCGGCGGTGTTCCTGAAGTATGTCTGCGAGGGGAAAAAGAACCTGAGCGTCGGATCCGCGGGTTCTGTCGCGAGCGCCATGGGGCTCGCCGGTTACGAACAGACTTACTTTGTACTGATGGTCTCGTATGCGCATGCGAAAAGCGACAAGGCCAAGCGTGCCGCGTTCGAGGAACGCTGTGCGCTCGCGAAGGCGCACAAGATGCGCGTACTGGGTAACGACGAGTTTGACTACTTTAAGTCGTGGAAGAATCCGGTGCTGCGAGAACTTGCCCCGCACATGCCGGGTGCCAAGCCTCTCGAGATGGCGCGCGCCTGCAGCCCGTCGATTACCGCTGCCGAGGTGACAGAGACGCTGAACTTTTTGGTAAGGATGAAGCTCCTGAAGAAGGACAGGGACGGAAACTACCACCAGACGGACAAGACGATTACGATGGGCAACATGGATGTGGTGCCCGTTGCGGCCCGCGAACTGCAGCGCCAGATGGGGGAATTCGCAATCAAGGCCATTGACCTGCCGCTTTCTGAACGCACCATGTCCGGGTTCGTGCTCGGCCTTACGGAGCGCTCGTACGAACGCATCCGCAAGGAGATGGCGGATTTTTACCGCCGCGTTGTGGCGATTGCGACCGAAGACGACGAGACGGAGCGCGTGTACCGCATGAATATGCAACTGTTCCCGCTGAGCAGGCGGATCGAGACCAAGAAAGTTTTTAAAGTTAAAAAGAGGTAAAGGAGATGAGGAACATGATGAACAGGAGTTTTATGGCTCGGCTTATTCCGGCCTGTGCGCTTGCCGCCATGGCTATCTTGACGGCGGCGTGTTCCGATGACGAGTCAGATGATTTCGTGGGCGGTGCCTCGGGAGACATGGGCATTGTCGCGAAGGATATCGCGGGCTTGGCGCAGAAGGGCCCGTTCGTGAAGGGCACCAAGGTGACGGTGCAGGGAATCGACTGCAAAACGCTTGAACTGACGGATGAGATTTTCGAAGGCAAAATCAATAGCGACAAGGGCGACTTCGCGTTTGACGACGTGACGCTTTCGTCTACGTGCGCGTTGTTCGAAGTTTCGGGCATTTACCGCAACGAAATTACCGGCAATACAACTTCGGAGTCGGTGACGCTCTTTGCGCTGAGCGACCTGAAGGACCGCGGGCATGTGAACGTAAACATGCTCACCGACCTGGAATGCAAGCGCGTGTTGTACCTCGTGACGGAAAAGAGCAAGAAGTTCGCGGAAGCGAAGGCGCAGGCAGAAAAGGAAGTGCTCGCTGCATTCGGCATCGCAGGCGACTTCGACAATTCCGAAGACCTGACCATCTATGAAAGCGGCGACGGCAACGCGGCGCTGCTTGCCGTGAGCGTGCTGATGCAGGCCGGGACGGATGTGCCTGGGCTCGAGAAGCGCATGGACGGGTTCAAGGACTCGTTCGCGGAAACCGGCAAGTGGGACGATAGCGAGACGAAGGCCGCGATTGAAGAGTGGCAGGTGGCCGCTACGGCCGACGGCACGCTCGATTCAATCCGCAAGAACGTTGAACGCTTGGGCTATGCTGACGAAGTGCCTGCATTCGAGAAGTACATCGAAGTCTTCGGCGATACCGTCATCCTGAGCAGCAGTAGCAAGGACGTTGAGCCTGCCGAAACGTCAAGCAGTTCTTCAAAGGGCCCTGAGCCTGCCGAAGGGTCCAGCAGTAGCGAAGGATCCAGCAGCAGTTCTTCTGGCGTCACACCGAAGTCGAGCTCTAGCGAGACAATTGTGTCCAGTTCCTCTCAAGGCGCGACGTACAATGCCGAAAAGAATACCCTGACAGACCTGCGCGACGGCAAGACATACAAGACCGTGAAAATCGGCAACCAGGTGTGGATGGCAGAAAACTTGAACTACGCTTATACTGCTGTTCCCTATAAATACAAGAACGACGCCTCTGATTCTACTAGTTGGTGCTATGACAACGACCCTACCAACTGCACCAAGTATGGCCGTCTTTACACTTGGTCTGCCGCGATGGACAGTGTGGGTACATGGTCTGCGAATGGAAAGGGCTGTGGCTATGGCGTACAATGTACTCCGATTTATCCGGTGCGAGGCATATGCCCCGAAGGTTGGCATTTGCCGAACGACACAGAATGGGACACTTTGTTCGCTGCTGTGGGCGGCTCGGAAGTTGCGGGCAATGTTCTCAGGTCGCAGATGGGGTGGAATAATAATGGCAACGGCACGGATGCATTCGGCTTCTCCGCGTTGCCTGCTGGTTATAGGTACAACTATGAAGGTCAATTCCTTTACGCTGGTTCCGAAGTACATTTCTGGACGTCTTTAGACCGCCATAATGAATTTGTCCGGGAAATGAAGCTTGATGTAAAAAAATGTGTTAATTGGTGTCAGGATGATGAAGATAAATCCACTGCGATATCTGTCCGCTGTGTGAAGGACGAACTTGTTGGTGCGTCGTCATCCTCGACGGAGCCTGCCCTGAGCTCCGCTGAAGGGGACGAGGATCTGTCCAGCAGCAGCGTGACAAGCGTGTCAAGCAGCAGCGTTCCCGAAGGGTATGTAGATCCTTCTACAGTAGTTACGGGAACCGTGACTGACACCCGCGATGGCAAAACATACAAGACTGTCACCATCGGTAAGCAGACGTGGATGGCGGAGAATTTGAACTACGCATACACTGGCGTTCTCTATAATAATAGTGGCTACACCTCCGATTCCACTAGTTGGTGCTTTGGTAACGACCCTGCCAACTGCATCAAATATGGTCGCCTTTACACCTGGGCTGC
>JAGAAW010000131.1 GCA_017615055.1 Fibrobacter sp. | reverse complement strand
ATGCCTTCGCCCCTGCCCGTAAATCCGAGCTTTTCGGTCGTGGTTCCCTTGATTCCAATCTGCTTGATATCAAGCCCGAGCACGCGGGCAATGTTTGCCTTCATGGCGTCCTTGTGCGGGTTCACCTTCGGGCGTTCGCACATCACGATGCTATCGATATTGACAATCTCGTAACCGGCCTTACGGACTTCCTCGCCCACCTTGCGCAACAGTTCCAGGCTGTCGGCGCCCTTGAAGGCCGGGTCGGTATCCGGGAAGTAGGTTCCGATATCGCCGAGGCCTGCGGCACCCAGCAGGGCATCGCTTATCGCATGCAGCAACACGTCGGCATCGCTGTGGCCCAAAAGGCCCTTCTCGTACGGGATATCCACCCCACCGATAATGCACTTGCGGCCTTCCACCAGTTTGTGAACGTCAAAACCGATACCCGAGCGATAAATCTTATCCATAGTTAAACCTTCTTTTTCGCAAATCTAACAAAAATCAGCCTATCCCAAAGTAAAGTTTATCCATCGTTTCGACAACTTCGGGGAAATCGTACTCATCGACAAAGAAAATTCCCTCGTTCATGCGGAAAACAAGGACTCGACGGCCAGCCCACCTGATTCTCCTTTTCTGCATATCCACCTTGTCGAACGGGAGGGCAACCCTATCATAGCAGCCGTACAGCACGAATTCATCCTTGTGGCATTCTATTTTTCGCACGACATTTGCAGAATAAAAGGCATCCCAGAAAATCATTACGGCGCCAACAAAGAAGGATACAGACAAGGTAACGCCACGAGAATCAAACGCATCCCAGATGATAAATCCAAAAGAAATAGAAATCAGTATGCAGATTATCGCAACGATGTGCCGGAAAATAATCTTTAATTTCCCGGCATGCTTCCTCTTGCTGTTATACGTAAAGAATACTTCCTTCTCCGGGGCATTTTCTATTTGAGAACCGGAAGGTTCCGCCCCCTCGTCAGGCTTCTCTTTTTCTACGGGCTTTGCCGCACCGCACCACGGGCACTGCGGCTCGTAATAATTGTACCTTTCACCGCATTTCGGACAAATCATCTACTCCCCCCCCCTAGCACATTAGTCCTTCACGCAGCGCACGGAATACGAGCGGGTCATCTCATCGCTAAATATGGTGGGGTGATCCGTGTCGTACACAAATCTGATACCAAAGCTCCGCCTTGTGGTAGAATTCACGACCACATCCGATGCCATAAAGTAGGCATTTTCGTTGGTGGTCCAGGCAACAGGGGTTGCAGTAAATCTAAACTGGTCATCGACCTGCGGTGCCTTTCTCCAACCGGACTCACTTCTCAATCCGGCACCGTAGCCATTGCCATTGTTATAGTACGAGACATACTGGAACAACTGCGACCATTCCTCCACCGTGGGGATATGCCACCCCGCAGGGCATATTCCCTGTACCGGCGTGCAGAGGTTCTCTTCCGCCATGTCCTTGTCAAAGTCATGTACCAAATCCGTAGCCGCATACCAGTAGTACAGTCGACCAGACTTTTCGCACTCTTCCTCATTGCTCGAGCAGCCCCTGGGATCAGCCATGTTCGGGTGTGCATCCGGGTCGTAGTAGTTCAGGTTCTCTGCCATCCAGGTCTGCTTGCCAATTGTCACCACGCGGTAGCGGTGCTCGTCACGCGGGTCGGTAATATAGCCATACTGTACCTCCACCGGAGTACCTCGCGCAGCAATCTGCTCGCTGGTGCAGGCTTTCAACTTCAGGGCACTTTCATCGGCCGCCTTTCTTGAAGAGCAATTATTCAAATGCGAGTCATCTACGCGCAGCATCACAAAGTTCGCATTCGAGTCGTAGTCACACACAAAATTATACCTGTAATCCAGAATGAATTTCTTTGTCCAGCGCCACCTCTCATCCGTTTCATTACAGGGTTCCGCCGTCTGCAAATACTCGTCGGCAACCATATTGGCCAAGGTCTTGCTGTCTACAGATTTCAAATAGTAAGCGTCATCCTTCTTTGCGCAGTAGTAGTAATAATCGTAATCGTCCACCATGTACTGCAAGGTGTCGCCCACCACGTCGCAAAACTTAGACGTCCTCGCCTCCTTCAGGCTCGCATAGTAATTGAGGTCCCAGTAGTCCACCTGCTCGTAACTGTACTTCCCTGCTTTTTCCGAGCAGTGGTAGAACACGTTTATCGTAGATTCATACTTAGTCACATTGTACGGGCAATCAATAATGTCTGTCGTATCGGATTCGGCAGTACACGCATCCAGAGTTTTCACGTACAGTTCGCACATCGCCTGTCTGCCCACTTTTTCGTCGACCTCGTAGTACCGGAACTTGTCATCCCTAGTTTCGCAATGGTAAAAACGGTTGCTCGCCGTATCGTAGGCGTACTGGTGCGAATTCAAGGAATCACAGGGTTTCTGCATTGCAATAAACGCAAGCGAATCCGCGACTCGACTCGTAGTATCCTTGAAAGTATATATCGCCGGCAGACCGCCAATTTCCACATCGTCACACACGTAATAGAAAAGATCAATATAAGAGAACGAACGGAAAGCATCCGTTTCCCTGTTGCACTTGGGCTGTTGCGAAAGGAACTTCGTAATATCGTTCGCAGGGCGCCATTGCATAGTCCAGTAATCGTGCGTACACACGTATTCCGAGGAATCAGGCAACATTCCTAGATTCCACAGGGTATTCGTATCGCAGTCGCCAAGATAATAGTTGAGCGTATCATTGTTCCAATATTGCCAATAGTAACTCTTGTTCCAATCATTGTACCTGCACTTGTACACGGAATCAGCATACAGTCCGTACGTATCAACTCTTTCCGAGTTGCACTTTCCGAGATGGTATTCGCGCACAAAGGCGGCATCCGCATCCACCCAATCGTTCTTGAACACCATGTGCGTTGAATCTTTCGAAATCCCGTACGTAGAATACTCGTTAAGGCACTTGTAGCGGCGCGTCTTGCTCGGTTCCACAAGCATGGGCTCGCCAAGAGTGGAGTCATTCGGGATGCAGGCCCCAAACTCCTTTTCAAGGCTACTCAGGAGCCTCCTGAAATACACCAGCGAGTCCTTCTTGTTAAGGGCGGCATCACACACCAGCGGAGTCTTGTGGTAGGTTGACCTGTTGTTTTCTACCGTGTCAATCTCGCCAAGCCTATCCTCGCAACTCGGGAGCCCGAACGACTCCTCGACAATTTTTTCAAAGAATTTCCACTTGTTCACGCTGGCAGACGTATCCAACTTGTTCAGCATAGAATCGGCACTGAGCCTGCTCTTGATAACGTATTCAGCAAACCCGCGCTTTGCGTCGGCATCGTCAAGCTCTCCGTCCTGAAGGTCATTACGCAGCGACTTCAGGTTCGTTATAAATGCGTCGTCCGACTGGCTACGTATCAAGAACGCGTACACCCCGGCGACTTCATCGAACCGGCGAGCATACACTTCTGCCGGGATGCTATCCTGCTCTGTAAAATGGAACGCTTCTGCCACATCCTGCATGGCACGCTTCTTCGCCTCGCTAAACGAATAGCCCTGCATCACGAGATCCTTGACCATCGCGACATCCAGGTGAGTCATCAAGTCTATACGCGGCTGGGTCACCTCCGAAAGGTCGGTAATCGTCTCGAGCCAGACATTCCGCCCCGCGGTAACAGGCATCCAGATATGGACCATGTAATTCAACTTGATTTTCACATAAGGCGTCAGGTAGTCATGTTCCGGGAACCGGAACGTAAACCTGCCCGCATCGCCCGCAGAACCCTCCACCGAATCGATAACATTGAGCGAGGAATCGAGCGCATAGGCAACGGCACGCGAATCCGCAGTAAACCACGTAACGGGCATCTTGTTGTATACGATGAACTCCCGGTTTTTCAGGGCGTAATCCCCCGGAACCGTTTCGCCTTCGACTTCCTTGGCATCCCCGCCTGCGTGACTATAGCCCGTACCGTCGCTACACCCCATAAGGCATAGACTGCCCAGAAAGAGCATCAGGCAGGCGGCATATGCGAACTTGAACAAATTCATCGTTCCAAATATAGATTCTATAGCCCGCAAGGGAACAGGCGCAGCCACCATTCCCGACAAAACGCAAGATATAGCGACAAGGGAGGATCGGCGCGATGAAAAAAGGCCCGTCCCACACAGGGGCGAGCCTAAAGGTCATTTTTTATAGGTTTCGTTAGCCGATCAAAGCCTTACCCGGGAACATGCTCATGGCGATGAGGGCAATAGCAGAAATCGCGAGCGCAAACTTGAGCATGTAGGTAAACGCGGCCTGGGACTTGCAGCAGCAACACGTGCTTGCACATTCTGTCTTGAACGGCATAAAGAGCACGTAGGCGATGCGCAGGTAATAAACCGCAGCCACCAGCGAGAGCGCGAAGGCGAATATCGCGATAGCGCCATGGCCCGCAGCGAACACGTCGGTAAAGAGCGCGAACTTCGCAAGGAAGCCTGCAACAGGCGGGAGGCCGGCGAGGCTTGCGAGACACACCGTAGCGCCAATTGCCACGAACGGGTGCTTGCGACCCGCACCCTGCAGGTCATCAAGGTTCTCCTTGCGGTCACCCTTACCCGAGAGGTAGGCGATACCCGTAAGGGCACCCGCACTTGCCACGGCGTAGGTCACGAGGAAGTAGAACATGGCACCGAGTTGCACCGTACCGTTCTTCAGGTAACTCGGGACCAGGAGGCCGAGCACGATAAAGCCAGCGTTCATCACAGCGGAGAACGCGAGGATACGGCGGATAGACTTCTGGGCAAGACCGCTGAATGCACCGACAAGGATCGAAAGCACGGCGACCGCCACCACCACGTAGAACACCGACTGGGACTGTCCGGCGGCAGTAACCTGCTCGGAGAGGTTCCAGGCACCGGCGACACCGGCGCGGGTAACGAGCATGCCGAGCCACACGGAACCGAGGGCGGCGAGCGCACCCACCTTCACGACGGCAGCCATGAAGCCCGTGACCGCGACAGAAGCGCCCGTATAGACGTCAGCCACCCAGTAATGCACCGGAGCGGCGCCCGCCTTGAACAGGAGCCCGAAAATAGTGAGCAGAATGCCAATCGCATAGATCGGTTCACGGCCCTGCAGAATCAGCGCACTGAAGTGAGTCGTGCCGGTCGCACCGTAAACAAGCGCCACACCGTAGAGGAATATGGCACTGAAGATGGAGCCCGAAACGAAGTACTTGAACACGCCTTCGCCCGCATTCGTATCCTTGCGGCGGATACCCACCAGGGCGTACACCGGGAAGCTCGTGAGTTCCATGGCGATGAACAGCGAAACAAAGTCAATCGCCTGAGTCATGAGGAGCGCGCCGGTCGAAGCAAGCAGCATAAGCCCGTAGGCTTCGCCACCCTTGTGGTCTTCGTGACCGAGGGTCCACTGCAGGCCCGAAACGCCGAGCAGCGTGCAAAGCAGCACGGCAAGCCCAAGCAGGCGGCGAACCGGGTCCATGGCGAACAGGTCGTGGCACGTATCGGTGGTCACGAGCGCGAAAGACGCCATGCCCAGAGCCACGAATACGGCAGCAAACCAGGGGATAATCTTGTGCTTGTTATCGTCCTTGAGGAACGGTTCCATCACCAGGGTAGCAAGGGCACCGAGGGCGACAACGATTACCGGGAAAAAGTTAACGATACTAGTCATTGGAAGCCTCCTTCTCGTTCACCGGAGCGGCATCTGTCGCGGGGTGACCTTCCATTTCGGCGTCATTGATTTCGTAGTCCTTGTCTTCGACGCCGCGGACCTGAGTTTCTTCACGAGCCTGCTTCTCGAGAGCGAGGGTTGTCGAACGCGCGATGTTCGCCTCAGTCTCGATGACCTGCTTGATGAGTTCCTTACGTTCTTCTTCGGAGAAGCCCGCCTGGATCAACGAAGAATCGAGCTTCGCGATATCGCTAGATGTAACGATGTGCGATTCGAGCGGTTCAACCTCGCCCTCTTCTTCCTCTTCGACTTCTTCCTCGACCACTTCGTCCGCGACCGCAGACTCTTCAGTCTGTTCTGCTGTTGCCGGGGCGTCGTGGAGGTGCAGGGAATCCGTCACGAATGCCGGGTGGAAACCGAACGTGAGGAGCAGAACGAGCATCGCGCCGTAGGCAACGCCTTCAAGGCCCGAGACCTTCACGCCTTCCTTGCATTCATGCTTCGCTTCGCCAAAGATAACCTTCTGGATAAAGCGGAGCACGTAGGCCGCAGAGAGAATCATGGAGAATCCCATGATGCCTGCGCAGAACGGGCTCAGGTCCCAGAGGGAAAGCAGCACGGTGAATTCGCCGACAAAGCCCGCCGTTCCGGGCACCGCAAGCGCCATGACGCCGGCCGCCCCGAACAGGAAGCTGAACGCGGGAGCCTTGTGGGCAAGGCCACCCATCTCGTCGATATTGCGGGTACCCGTCATGCGTTCCGCAACGCCAATCAAGAAGTACTGCACGCCCGCCGAAATACCGTGGGCCACCAGCAATACGAGCACTGCCGGGAGCATCGCCTCGGAGAGGCTGAACACGCCCGCGACCGCAATGCCCAAGTGGCTCATGGAACTGAAAGCGAGGAGTTTCTTGCCGTCGCGTGCACGGAGTGCCATCAGTGCGCCGTAGATTGCGGAGGCAAGGCCAAGCCACACCATCGTCGAAATCTCGGTCATGTTGAAGGGGAACACCGGGAGCACCCAGGCAATGAATCCGAACACGCCAGCCTTACTCATGGCACCCGTAAGGATAGCCGAGAGCGGAGCCGGAGCCTCAGAGTAGGTAATCGCTTGCCAGCCGTGGAACGGGAAAATCGGGGTCTTCACGATGAAGGCGAGCAAGAAGCAGACCAGCAGCGTAAGCTGTGTCGCCTCGGGCAGGCCCTGCACCGCAAGCGCAATCGAAAGCAACAGCGAGTTATCCGCAATCGTGAGCAGGTACCAGAGCGCCACCATCATCGGGGCAGAACCGACCAGCGTGTAGATTGCGAACGTCATGGCCGCTTCCTTGCGCTTCTCGCCGCCGAAGCTTGCGATAAGCACTGCAGCCGGAATGACCATCGCCTCGAAGAAGAAGAAGAACAGCACAGCGTCGGCCGCGAGGAACGTTCCGTTCATCGCACCCATCAGGGCGAAAATCCCGATGGCGAAGTTGCGGTAGTTCATCCCGAGGAGCCCGCGTGCCGAGACGAGGGCCACGAGCGAAAGCCCGCAGGAGAGGAACACCATCCAGGCGCCCAGACCGTGGCTGTAGAGGTAGTAGTACGTGGGGCCCTTGCAGCCAGGAATCCAGAACCATTCCACCGGAGTGGTCGCGATGTTCCCGCCCGCAACAAGAGCAATGGAAAGCCCGAGGAAAGCAACGGCAAAGAGGATTGCCATGCGGGTAGCCGACCTGAAGTCTTCCTTGGAGTTGAGGACCATCAGGATGGCGGCAACGAACGGGGCAAAGACAAGGAGATGTAAAAGCATTAGACCAAACCTCCAGTCAAAAGAACAACAAGCACAAGGAGCGCTACGCCGAACAAGCTAAGCGTGAGCTGCAAGCGAACCTTGCGAACCTGAAACACGGTCGCACCGTCGCCCACAATGGAGACAATCGCGGAGATTGTCCACTGGAACGCCTGCAGCACCTTGTCGACAACCACGTCGCAGATCCAGGCAACAATAAGCACTGCCTTGATAAAGAACATATGCACGTAATCCCACATGAACGTCCAGCCCTTGGCATAGCCCTCGGGAGCGGTAGAAGCGCCCTTCACGGACGGGATGTGGGCCTTGCCCCAGCCCTTCCAGGCAACGAACATGCCGAAGAGAGCAGCGATCGTACCGAGTGCAGCAAAGAGCATCGGGTTCACGTGCGTCGTAACGCGCGGGATAAACTCCTCGAGCATCATGTCGGGGTTAAACATACGCGCAGGGTCGAACGCCTGAGCGGCACCGAGCACCGGAGCGAGCGAATCGGCAAAGAACGTGATGCCGATGGATTCCGCCCACAGGTAACCCGCGAAGATAGAACCGAACGTGAGCACGACCATCGGGATGAGCATCACGGCGGGAGCCTCGTGGATGTGCGATTCGGTTTCCTTGTCGCCACGGTACTCGCCGAAGAACGTCATGATGATGAGGCGGCCCATGTACACCGCAGTGATAACCGCAGTGAAGAGGCCCGTGACATAGAAAATCTTGTTCATGGGAACGGCGCCATCGGCAAGCCAGGTTCCCGTGAATACCCAGTTGCAGTTCGTGAAAATGCGTTCGAGAATCAAGTCCTTGGACCAGAAACCCGCAAAGCCGGGGAACCCGACAATCGCGAGGAACGCAAAGATCATCACGCAGGCAGTGACCGGAGTCTTCTTGATCATGCCACCCATACGGCGCATGTCCTGCTCGCCCGCAAGCGCGTGGATAACCGCACCCGCACCGAGGAAGAGAGACGCCTTGAAGAAGGCGTGAGTGAACACGTGGAAGATGGAAGCATCGAACGCAGAAACGCCCGCAGCCATGAACATGTAGCCAAGCTGGCTAATCGTGGAGTAGGCAAGCACCTTCTTGATATCGTTCTGGAACAGGCCCGCAAAGGCAGCCCAGAAGGCCGTAAAGGCACCCACCACCAGGATGAGGTTAAGCACGTCGGGGCAGAGCACGAACATGTTGGAGAGGCGCGCCACCAGGTACACACCGCTGGTCACCATGGTCGCGGCATGGATGAGGGCCGAAACCGGAGTCGGACCCGCCATGGCATCGGGCAACCAGGTCAGGAGCGGAATCTGTGCGGACTTGCCGGTGCAACCCACAAAGAAGAGGGCCGCGGCAAGCGAGAGCATCGGGAGCACGAGTTCCACATGACCGCCAGCGATAAGCATCTGGATAAACTGATTGAGCAGGTCGTAGTTGAGGGCGCCAGCACCGCCAATCGTGATAAGGCAGAGCATACCGAGCAAGAAGCCGATATCGCCCACGCGGTTCACAATGAAGGCCTTGTTGGCAGCCTTGCAGTTCTTGAGGTCCTTGTTCCAGAAACCGATGAGCAGGTAGGAGCAGAGCCCCACGCCTTCCCAGCCGAGGAAGGTGAGCATCAGGTTGTCAGAAAGCACCAGCACGATCATGCTGAAGAGGAACAGGTTGATGTAGGCGAAGAAGCGGGCAAAGCCGCGGTCGCCGTGCATGTAACCGATGGAGTACAGCGCGATAAGCGTGCCGATACCCGTCACGAACAGGAGCATGATGCGGGAAAGGCCATCGAACAGGAATCCGATATCCACCTTCAGGAGGGGAATGTCAATCCAGTTGCAGAGCGTCTCGCGGATGCCGGAATCGGGCATGGTAGACGCGAGGGCCGCGACGCACACGAACGACATCGCCGGGAGCAGCACGGCAATCGCACCCACGATACCTTCGGGAGCGCCCTTCTTATTCGGAGAAGACGCAACGGCGATGCTCGCGAGGATGATGGTTCCGAGCAGCGGGAAAAGCGGAATGAGCCATAAAGGAATATTCGTCATCTTAGCCCCTCATATCGGAATAGGTGTCTGCATCGATACTTTCGCGGTTGCGGAAGATATAGATGACCATAGCGAAGCCCACGCACGCCTCGGCGGCGGCAATGGCGATGGAGAACAGCGGAATGATCTGGCCCGCGACACTCATGGTATCGGGCAGCGTCTTCGCGAACCCGACAAACGAGAGGTTCACCGCGTTCAGGGCAAGTTCAATGCCCATGAGCACAAAGAACAGGTTCCGCCTGGAGATAGCCACCAGGATGCCGATGGCAAAAAGAGCCAGGGCGAGCAGCTGGATGAAAATGGGTTGGAGTTCCATCAGTGTTTATCCTCCATATTTTCAGATTCAACGGATCCGAGACGCTTCTTCGCGAGAAGCACCGCAGCCACCATCGCAGAGAGCAGCAGCAGGCCAAGGATCTCGAAGAGGACGAAGTAGCCGGGGCCGGTCTGAGCCACGTCGAAGAGGGTCTTGGACGTGAGGGCGACAGAGCCGCGAAGCGTCGTCGTATCGAACGCGAGCGGGCTACGCACCAGCGCAAAGCCAACGAGGCCAGCGAGCACGATAACCGCAGGGATAATAAAGAGTGACACCTTGTCGAACATCGGAGTCTTGGAATCGCGGGCACCGTTCAGCACCATGATGACAAACGTAACGAGCATCATGATTGCACCGGCGTAAACCATGACCTGCACGACACCCAGGAACGGGCTACCGATAAGGCCGTAGATACCGGCGAGCGAGACCATCGAAACGATGAGCGAAAGGCCACCGTAAAGAGGATGACGGCTCAGGAGCACGCATGCAGCGGCACCGAGCGTAATCACCGCGAGAATGATGAAATAGATCAGGGCTAACATTACTTAACCTCCATTCCCCAGACCTTGAGGGCCTCGGCATTCTTGGTACCGCCCGGAGCCACCTGGCTCTGTTCGTCGTCCGGGTAATCCTTCGGATCCCAGTTGGTGAGGTCCTCGAGGTGGGCGACAAACTCCTCGCGGGAGCGGTGTTCAAAGGAAATCTTCTTCGTGTCCATGCGCAACGCATCCACCGGGCAGGCTTCTGCACAGAGGCCGCAGAACACGCAGGTCAGGTGGTCGATGTCGAAGCGCTTGACCTTCTTTTCGATGCGCGGGTCATCGCTGGCCGTTGCCTCGATAAAGATGCAGTGGGCCGGGCAGGCAGCCGCACACATGCCGCAGGCGACACAGCGCGGGGTGCCATCGGGGCGCAACATCAGGCGGTGCTTGGCACGGTAGGTATTGCGGACTTCCGGCTGGCCTTCCGGGTAAGAAATCGTCGGGAGTTCTTCGTAGCGGAACAGACCGCGGGCAGCGTGCTTGAGAGTCGTGAACAAACCACGCAGTGCCTCGAAAATGTAGAGGCGCTCGCCCAAGGTCATGGGTTTCTGTTTAATAACGCGCATTAGTTACCTCCTACAAGCTTCGCGATGACCGCAGTCACCACAAGGTTGATGAGGGCGATATTCAGAATAATCTTCCAGCCGAGGCTCATCACGTGGTCATAGCGGAAGCGCGGGAGTGTCCAGCGCACCCAGATCCACACCCAGCAGAAGATCACGCTCTTGACCACAAGCACGAGCAGGTGGATGAGCGCGGTTCCGAGGGCAGTCGAGAGGCTGCCGACGGCGACGCCGCCGATAACCATGGACTGCGGATTGTAGAAGAACCAGGCGAAGAAGGCGAGAATCACGAGCACCACGACTGCGGTCCATGCCACAATGTTGTAGAGCTTGTATTCGCGCAGGATCTCGAAACGGTTCGTGAGGTTCGTCGCAGCGAGCTTCTTGGAATAGCGGTGGATCATGTGCAAGAACGCAAGCGCGAGGAATGCGAGCACGCCGCAGAGGATTGCGAGCGAGCCGCCCATGTGGGCCTGCATCGTCTCGGTCGTCACGAACGGAACCGCATAGCCACCCAGGAAGAGGGTCGCAATCAAGAAACTGTTGATGCAGATGTGCGAGTATTCACCCATGTAGAACAGGCCGAACTGCATGGCGCCGTATTCGGTATGGTAACCGGCGACCAGTTCGGGCTCGCCTTCGGCGACGTCGAACGGGGCGCGGCCAGTTTCGGCGATACTTGCAATCAGGAAGCAGAAGAACGCCACCGGCTGGGCAACGATACCCCAGACGTGATGTTCCTGCCAGCTAACGATATCGGTCAGGTTGAAGGAACCCGCGAGGAGCAATATGCCCATCATCGAAAGGCCGAGGCACACTTCGTAACTGATGGTCATGGAACTCGTACGCAGCGCACCGAGGAAGCTGTACTTGGACTTGGACGCCCAACCGGCCAATACGGCGCCGAACGCGGAAAGCGAGCTGAAACCGAACAGCAGGAGCACGCCCACGTCGGAATCGATGATGGAACCCGGGATGCGGACCATCTGGCCGCCCCACTCGAACACCATCGGGCCGAACCACGGGATAACGCAGGGGCTCAGGAACACGATGGCGAACGGAATTGCCGGAGCCACGTAGTAGAGCACCTTGTTCACGCCCGCGGGGGCGAACATTTCCTTGAAGAACAGCTTGGTACCGTCGCACATGTTCTGTACGTAACCGAGCAAGCGGATCTTACCGAAGTACGGAATCTTGATGTACGAGCGGTTCGGGCCCTGACGGTCCTGCATGAAGCCCGCACCACGACGTTCCATCGGGATAAGGAGAAGGATATACAGCACCGGCACGAAGCAGAAGGCGAACTTCGCAATCGTGATGAGCCATTCTATCCAGGTTTTGGATTCAATAATATCCATTATGCTTCACCTCCTTCGAGGAGTTTGCCTGTACTCTTGATCGCATCGTACGTGAGCCCGGCGAGGACCGGCGCATACTCGCCCGCCTTCTTGAAGGCGTCGGCTGCGGCCTCGAACTTGGACCCGGCCATGTAAGATACCACCTGGTAGGCAGCCCAGAGATTTTCGTCGGGGCAGACCGGGCAGGCGTTCAGTTTCTGCAGCATGTTGAGGCTGTTCACCATCGTGCCCTGGACTTCACTCCAGTGGCGGACACCCATCGCGATGGTCGCCTTCTTTGCGGTCGCATCGTCGAACGGGGTAATGGCGACGCGGCAGTTGATTTTCTCGAGAACGCCAGCCGCAGCCGGGTCCTCGCCGAACAGGTCAGCGTTCACCGTCACGAGGGTCTCGAATTCGGAGGCGCGCTTCATGAAGTCTGCCACATCGGCAAAGCCCAGGAGCTTCATGCCGGCGCGGTTCGCCACCGGGTCACCGCTCTTCGCGATACCGTCGGGTTCACCCACCTTCAGGAGAGAGCCACCGAAGATTTCAGCGCGGTCACCAAGCTTTTCCTTGAGCATGCGGATTGCGGCGAGGTCTTCCAGCGTGCAGGTACCGCCCGCAACGATGGCAATCTTGCCGTTCCCGAATGCCGGAGTATGCACTTCCATAGACGGGAGGCGGTTCTTGTCGAATTCCTGGAACGCGAGGCGGCTCGTGTTAGAGAGCCAGCTGCGGTTCACCACCGGGTTGCAGCGCGGCATCACGCGGTAGATGTGGCCATCAGCATAGTCGAGCCAGATATTCGCGCCGAGGGAATCGTCCATCGAGACCGTCGGCGTGTGAGAAAGGAGCCATACGCGCTTCTGGAAGCGGAAGTACTTTGCCGTCATCGCACCCACGGGGCACACGTCCGTCACGCACAGGTCGTATTCGTGGTCGAGCTTTTCGCCCGGGAACGTGGTGATGTAGGTGTGGTCGGCACGGCCGGCGAGCTGCAGCTGTTCGGAACCGGCGATGCTGCGCATAAAGCGCACGCAACGGTCACACTGAACGCAGCGTTCTTCGTCGAGCAAAACGCGGGGACCGAGGTCCACGTGCTTACCACCGCGGAGCTGGCCCTTCGCATCGATAAACTGATGCGCCGGATTGCCGTGGTAGTTCTTGCCGTATTCGGGGCGCATACGGGATTCGTTCTGGTCCGCTTCCATGTAGTTTTCCTGCAGGGTGCATTCACCGGCCTTGTCGCAAATCGGGCAATCCAGCGGGTGGTTCACCAGCATGAATTCCTGAGTGGCCTTGCGGGCGTTCTTCACGCGGGCACTGGATGCCGGCGTGTAGATTTTCATACCCGGAGAAACCGGCGTGTAGCATGCAATCACGAGCATGCGGCCACGCGGGCCTTCCTGTTCCACCAGGCACTGGCGGCAGTTACCCGATACCGGGAGGTAAGGATGGTAACATACGTGAGGAGTTTCAATCCCGACAGCCTTGAGGGCCTCGAGGAGGTTCGTATCGCCAGGAACCATCACCGGCTTGTCGTCCACGAAGATTTCCACCTTCGGGCTGTTCTCGGTCGGGAGTTTCGGCATGTTGTAGTAGTTACTCATATTATTACCAGAAAATTCCAGGACGATAGTTTTCCTGAACACGCGGCTTGGCGTGGTCGGGGTTCTTTGCAATCAGTTCGTCAAAGTCCTCGCGGAACTTTGCGGTGTAGCTGCTCACGGGGCCACCGAGCGAAATGGAGAGCGGGCAAATCGTCACGCCGCCAAATCCGCCAGAAAGGCTCTGCATCAGTTCCACGTCGCCGTCGTGACCCTTGCCTTCCACAATCTGGTTCAGAATGCGGTGCAGCAGGCCCGTACCCTCGCGGCACGGAGTGCACTGGCCGCAGGATTCGTGGCTGTAGAAGTTGCCAAGCACGTTCAGGAGTTCAGCCATGTTGTGCGTATCGTTAATCACGATCATGGCGCCCGAACCGAACATCGTCTTCATCGAGGCGAGGCATTCGTAGTCCATCGTGGCTACAGCGCATTCGCCCGCGTTCAGCGGAGCACAGGAAGAACCGCCCGGCAACACGGCCTTCAGGTTCCCGCCCACGATACCGCCGGCATATTCGTTAATCATCGTCATCATCGGGGTTCCGAGAGGAGCCTCGTACACGCCCGGGTTCTTCACGTCGCCCGAGATGCAGAACACCTTCGTACCGCCGGCACGGGGCGTACCCATCTTGGCGTATTCGCTCGGGTCGTGCTGCAGGATCCACGGGAGAGCCATGATGGTTTCCACGTTGTTCACACAGGTCGGGGACTTCCAGGCGCCGCTCACCGCCGGGAAAGGCGGCTTCAGGCGGGGCTGACCCTTCTGGCCTTCGAGCGAGTTAATCAAAGCAGTTTCTTCACCGCAGATGTAAGCACCGGCGCCACGATGCACGAAGATATCAAAGCAGAACTTGGTGCCCATGATATTCTCGCCGAGGTAACCGGCAGCGTATGCCTGGTTCAAGGCCTTGTTGATGCTCTCGATGCAGGGCAGGAATTCGCCACGGCAGTAGATGTATGCCGCGCGGCTACCGAGCGCCCATGCTGCGATAATCAGGCCTTCGATAAGGCGGTGCGGATCTTCCATCATCAGGAAGTGGTCCTTGAACGTACCGCCTTCGCCTTCGTCAGCGTTCACCACGATATACACGGGCTTGCCGGAATTGCGGGGAACGAAGCTCCACTTCATGCCCGTCGGGAAGCCAGCACCGCCACGACCGCGGAGGTTAGAACGTTGTACGTAGTCGATGAGCTCGAACTGGCTCATATTGAACAGGCGTTCCGAAATGTTCGCGTAGCCGCCCAGCTTCTTGTAGACTTCGATGTCCTGGGCGCCCTTGCCGAAATTCGCTGTACAAACTTTTACACATTCTGCCATAATTACTTAGCCTCCTCGACCGGAGCCGGCTTCTGGGTGGTTACGGCCTCGTTAGAAGGCTTGGCCGTGCGTTCGCCCGAAGTGGCAATCATGCGGTACACGTCGCCGACCTTGCCGGCAGCGTCCACAAAAGCCTTGTCCTTCACGCCGGGCTCGCCCACCGCGACCCAAGAAGAGCCGTTCTTCTTTTCCACCACGATCTTCGTGAATTCGGGAGCGCCCTTCCATGTGAGGGTGGCGCCCGTCTCATCGGCTTCTGCCTTCACGTTCAACACCGGAGAAGGCGGAGCGTAGTCGGCAACCTGCGGCTTGGCAGTTGCGCCCGGAGCACCGGGGTGACCACAGTGACCCTTCACCACACCGCCAAGCACGTCGTGCTTCGGCATGTCGTTCACGTGAGCCTTGCACCAGTCGATAATGCGGTCGATGCTTGCTTCGGTAAGAGTCGTGCCGCGCTTCATCTTGAGCTGACCGTCGACCACGTCGGTCGCGAAGTCGTCGTTCACGAGCATCATCGGGCCGTTGCCACAGCTACCGAGGCATTCCACCTGGAGCACGGTAAACATGCCGTCGGGAGTCGTCTCGCCACTCTTGATGCCAAGCTTGTTTTCCACATACTTGATGAGCGGCTGGGCACCCTTGATGGCGCAGCTGATGTTGCGGCAGAACTGCAGCAGGAACTTGCCCTTGGGGGCATGGTTATACATGGTATAGAACGTCGCGACGCCGAGCGCATGGGCCGGAGCGCAACCGCAAACGTTGGCCGCCCAGCGGATACCTTCCGTCGGCACCCAGCCAAACACGCCCTGCACGAGCCACAGCACTTCGAGGAGTGCACCCTGGCCTACCGGGTAACGGCTGAGCAGGTCCGCGCAGCGTTCCTTGATTTCGGGAGTATCGAGCTTGTCGAGCACTTCCTTCGGGGCGGGCTGCGGAACAGGCTTGTTCACATAACCGAACGTCTGGCCCGGATCCGGCAGGGCGCCAATCGGTTCCTGCGGACGGTCGAACGTCAAGTGGTTGTTCGAAACGAACTGGACTGCACCTTGAATATGTTCTCTCATCGGTCAAGTTCTCCAGCAATGATGTTGAGGCCCGAAAGTACGGCCATGGAGTCGGCTAATTGGCCACCTTCCACAAGTTCGTGGAATGCGGCAAACTGCGTGAGGCAGGGCGGACGCACCTTGATGCGGTACGGATGGCCCGAGCCGTCAGAAACAATCGTGAAGCCGAGTTCGCCGTTAGCGCACTCGCTCCCGCAGTAGTATTCGCCCTCGGGGACGCGGATGCCTTCGTACACGCTCTTGAAGCGCCCGATAAGGCCTTCCATGTCCTGGTAGGCGAGTTTGTGCGCCGGCACGCGAATGCGTGGGTCGACAATGTCGACCGGCCCTGGCGTAAGGCGCTTCAGGGCCTGGCGCACGATCTTCACGGATTCCTCGATTTCGGCGAGACGCACCTGCAGGCGGTCATTGCAGTCGCCCTGCGTGCCAACCACGACTTCCCAGTCGTAGGTCTCGTAATCGTAGTAGGGTTCATCCTTGCGCAGGTCGCTTGCGACACCCGAAGCGCGCAGGCACGGGCCCGTCCAGCCGTAACTGATGGCGCGTTCTGCAGAAATTTTGCCGATGCCCACCGTACGGTCCAGGAAGATGCGGTTACGGTCAAGGCACGCATGCAGGTCCTTCAGGGCCTTCTCGGTTGAATCGAGGGCGGCGAGCACGTCGCTTTCGAAACCTTCGTAACTATCGCGGTAGAGGCCGCCAATACGTGCAAAGCTGTTGGTAAGGCGTGCACCCGTGAGCTTTTCCCAGATGCACATGATTTCTTCACGCGGGTTGAACGCATACATGAACGGGGTCGTACCGCCCAGGTCCTGGAATGCGGCAGCGACGCACACGAAGTGGTCGTTGATACGGCTAAGTTCGTTCACGATCACGCGGAGCACCTTCGTGCGTTCCGGGAGTTCCACGCCGAACATGTTTTCCACAGCGCGGCAGTACGCGATGTTGTTCATGATAGCCGAGCAGTAGTTGAGACGGTCGGTATACGGGACCACCTGCTGCCAGGTGCCGCGTTCCACCATCTTCTCGAACCCGCGGTGCAGGTATCCGATCTCTTCCACGCTCGCGACAATCGTTTCGCCATCCATGGCGGCCATAAAGCGCAAGCAGCCGTGAGTGGCCGGGTGGCTCGGGCCCACGTTCAGGGGCATCAGGTTCAGCTTTTCGCCATTCTTATCCAGTACGATCATGCCTTGACACTCCCTTCCAAGAATTCGTTATCGTTAGGCTCCACTTCCTTGCTGCGCTGCACGACCTTGTAGCCGAGTTCTTCCAGGCGCTTTTCCAGGGTGGGGAGCAGGTAGTCGTTCGTCGAAAGCCACTGGCGCTTCTGGGCAGGGTAATCCTTGCGGAGCGGGTGACCGACAAATTCAACGTGGTTCAACAGGCGGCGGAGGTCCGGGTGGCCCTCGAACACAATCCCGAACTGGTCGTAGACTTCGCGTTCGTACCAGTTGGCGTTCGCATACAGGTCGCTAATCGTCGGGACCTTCAGGGAGTCCTCCCCGACCAGCACCTTGAGACGCACGCGCACACACGGGGCGGCGACAGTCTTGAACGAGTAAGAGACAGCGAAACGCGGACCCTCGTGGTTCGGGTAGGTCAGGTAGTCGATGCCAGCGATATCCACGAGCATGTCGAACTTGGCGTCGGCGCCATCCTTGAGGAACTCAACCGCATTGTGCAGGTAGGCGGCGCTCACCACGGCGGTAACGCCCCACTTGTCGAGCGTCTCGCGCTTTGCGCCAAACTTTTCTTCTAGGCAAGCGAAGATTTCTTCAGCAGTCATTATCTTCTACTCCTTCCAGAATTGTGCTTTCTTAACGAGGTTCTGTTCTTTTTCAACGACGAAGTCCTTGAGCTCGGCAACCTTCTCGTGGGCAAATTCCTGAGCCTGGGCCTTGGCCTCGGCAGTCTTCGCCTTGATCATCTCGAGCTGGTCCTTGACCTGTTCGGCACGCTGCTTCATGAACGATTCGTCCTTGATCTTCTTCTGCAGGTCAAACATGGCATCGAAGAACGCTTCCGGACGGCTGGGGCAGCCACCGATATACACGTCCACCGGGATAATGTGGTCAATGCCCGGAACCGTGCAGTAGCAGTCGTAAAAACCGCCCGAGCAGGCGCACGCACCCATCGCGATAACCCAGCGCGGTTCAGCCATCTGCTCGTAGATACGCTTCAGAATCGGAGCCTGCTTGTAGGTGATCGTGCCAGCGACCAAAAGCACGTCGGACTGGCGGGGCGTAAAACGCACATACTCTGAACCGATACGAGAAAGGTCGTAGCGGCCCACTTCCGTACTCATGAACTCGATTGCACAACACGCCGTACCGTAGGGGAACGGCCACAGGGAATTGGTACGGCCCCAATTGACTAAAAAGTCAAGGGAGGTCGTTATGATATTCGGCTTTTCTGCCTCATTACCCATGATGTTACCTCATAAAATTCGCGCAAAAAGATAGAAAAAACGCCATTATCGGCGGAATTTCCCGCCCAAATGGAGCGTCTTTGTTCTTTACAGAAATCTTTTAATTTTCTGTTAATTCTAAGAGTATCAACATGTTACGGGATATTTCACGTTTTGTAACGTTCCGGGCCCCCAAACGGCAAGATTCACGGCTATGACATCGCCATGCCGCCACAAAAATGTTCTCAAAATATTTCTCACTTTCCGGATTAAATATGTATATTTAGATAGCGACCGCGTCTAGACCGCGTCGCAACGAGTAACATCTTAGATATGAACCAGTACCTAGACATATTCCAGTTTACGCACTTCCGCAAGTTCTTGGAAGAATACCAGGCCGCCCGCGCCAAGGTGGAGCCGGCCTTTACCCGTACCGAAATCTGCAACATGCTCGGGCTCGAGAAGAGCCGCAGCTACTTCGCCGACGTGCTCCGCGGCAAGAAGGTCTCCCCCCGCATGGTGGCAAAGTTCATCGAGGTGCTGGAACTCGACAAGAAAGAGGCAAAGTACTTCGAGACGCTAGTGCAGCTCGACCAGGCGAAAAGCGATGCCGCCCGCAACGCCGCGATGCAGGAAATCCTGAAGCTGCACCCGAACCCGCAGCATATCGTGAACGAGGACGCCTACGAATACTACAGCCGCTGGTACAACAGCGCACTCTTCGCCATCCTCGACGCGATGGACGTGACCGACGACATGGTGCCGGTGCAGAAGCGCATTTTCCCGAAGGTCCCGCTCGGCAAGCTCAAGGAATCGCTCGCCCTGCTAGAGAGGCTCGGGCTTGCACGCAAGAACGAGGAAGGTTTCTGGAAGCCCACCAAGGAAAGCATCAGCAGCGGGCCGTACAACAATGCGGACCTGATCAAGCAATATCAACTGCAGTGCTTTGAACTCTCGAAGCAGGCGCTGATGACGCCCCCGAAGAAACCGACCGTCATGAGCACGCTCACCTTCAGCATCTCGAGCGAGGCGTACAAGAAGCTCGAGGCGGAACTGCAGGAATTCAAGGCGAAGGCAAGGCGCATCATCGGCGAAGACAAGGAAAAGGCCGACGGCGTCTACCAGATGAACATTCACCTGTTTTCGAATTTGGAGTGACGTAGTCATCCTGAGCGGAGCGCAGCGAAGTCGAAGGATCCAGAAGAGGTTTTTATGACTAGAATGATGAAGTTTAATAGTGTATTCTTTTTTGGTGCGACGGCACTGCTGTCGCTATTTATAGCTTGCAGCAACGGCACGGACACCGCGGGCGTCATCACCGAAACGGAATCGGGACAGACGGCATCCGTGTACCTCGCCGGCACCGTCAAGGATCCGGAAGGCACGCCAATCGCCTATGCACGCGTGCTGTTCACCGAACTGGATTCCAACCACCACACCATCGTGCGCGACTCCACCGAAGCCGACGCCGACGGAAAGTTCTCCTTCGGAAAAATTGTCGGCTGTACAGAATTCAACAAGCACGACAACTGCTACATAGTCCGCCTGCTCGCCAAGGCCGGAACAAAGGACGCTCCCCTGCTCGGCATCAGCAGAACGTTCAACGACATGAACCGCGAGGATTCCTTGTACATCGACATCGAGGCAGGCGCCCCCGCGACAGTCGTGTTGCACACAAATTACCTTGACCAAGCCACCGACAAAATCAATTCCATCTGCTTCGGCGGAACCTTCATCTGCGCCACGATAACCGATGCCGACAGGGAAAAAGGCTTCATCACCATCACGGATGTTCCCGTGGGAACCCTCGAGGAAATGTATGCGTGGGACAGCAAGTACGCATCGAACAGACTCTTCCATCACGAAATACTCGCGGGTCAGACCTACTTCATGGGCAGCAGCACTTCGGGCTACGCCTTCGATTCTACCAAGTTCGCACTCCCCACGAAGGTCGTCAAGTTCATGGATTCGCTCGGGCTCGAACCTACCATCGTCAACCTGCCCGTGCCCGTCACGGTGAACGATCCCAAGAAATACGACCGGCTCGTAGATGAACACGGCAACACGTATTACTACGCAAAGGTCGAAAACGAGACCCAGACGAACAGGCTCTGGTACATGATCGATACCCTGGGCAAGGACAGCACGAAGGCCCGCTGGCTAGAGCACGTCATCGTCTCCGGTTCCGACTACTGGTGGTTCAGCTACCACATGGATGCCGCCGCACAGCCCGGAACTACATTTGACGACAGCCTATTTGCAAAGCACCATTATGTTGATAGAGTCTGCGTCATGTACAATTCTCTCAAGGGTCCCATTGACGACGAGTGCACCATCGAGGGAGAATACGACACGCAGGACAGCAGCATCGGCATCAGTTTCTGGATAACCGCAGACGCGGGCAGCTTCGCAAGTGAAGACAGCGCCGCCAGCCAGAAGTTCATCCTTTCCGCAGGCAACGATTCCGCCGGGTTCAAGATTGCCCCGTGCGAAAAAGACCCGGAAAACATCTGCGCCCAGGTGTTCTCGGGCGTGGATTCGCTGGACACGCGCATCTACGGGAAATCCAAGGCGTTGGACGGCAAGCGCCACCACGTATCGTTCGTCATCTACTGGAAGCATATCGCCATTGCCATCGACGACGAAACCGTGCACAGCACCGACATGAAACTCGGAGAAAAGTTCTATGACGGCTTCGCCGGAATCCAGGTCGGCGACTTCACACTCGAAGACTTGTTCATCTACGAGCCCGACAGCCGTATCCTAAACGCAAGCGAGAAGGACTGGGCCCGCCTCAAGGCATGGCTCATGGCCTACTACGAGATGCAGGCGACCAGTAACCAGTAGCTTCATCGGGAGCCATACAGCTCCCCAAAGCCGTTTTTACAAGTATTGTAAACAACATCACTCCTTTACAACTTTTGTAAAATAAATTCGCAAAAACAAAACCGGTTTTCCAGTCGGTTTTTTCGTTTTTTTCATTTTTGGGGCTTGTTTT
>JAGAAW010000130.1 GCA_017615055.1 Fibrobacter sp. | reverse complement strand
GGCGAAATGGTGAACATGGTCACCGACGACAACGACCGCGTGACGCTCGAGTTCATCGTGCCGAGCCGTGGCCTCATCGGTATCCGTCCGCGCCTCCTCTCGCTCTCCAAGGGTTACGCCGTCACGCAGTCCTTCTTCAAGGAATACCAGCCGTACAAGGGCGAAATCCCGACACGCATCAACGGCGTGCTCATTGCGAAGGAGCCGGGCGAAGCAGCAAGCTACGCGCTCTCCAACCTGGAAGACCGCGGCTACCTCATCATCGGACCGGGTGCGGAAGTTTATCCGGGCATGATCGTGGGCGAACACAACCGCGACGTTGATATCATCGTGAACGTCACGAAGGGCAAGCACCTCACCAACATGCGATCCAAGTCCGCTGACGACATGATCCAGTTGACCCCGTACCGCCGCATGACCCTGGAAGAATGCGTTACCTTCATCAACGAAGACGAATGCATCGAGGTCACGCCGGAAATCCTGCGCCTCCGCAAGACCGAGCTCGACCCGATCAAGAGAAAGCAGATGTCCAAGAAACCGGCCGAAGACGACGATTAAAGACCGCTCGTTCGACATCTAGGGAGCAGAACCTCCGGTTCCTCACTCGCTCTCGCAACCGCCCCAGTTTAATAACTGGGGCTTTGTTGCTCACAGTAAATAACGAGCAACAGCTCACTTTGAAATTCCAAGGCCCCGCACACCGCGGGGCTTTGCTTTTCACAGATAAACGATCATTTTTTTAGAAGTCTTTCGCAAGACGGCCTTCCCCACTCTGGAGAAGTTCGTTCATGTATTCCTTCGCTATCTGGCATGCCTCCGGCACATCCTTGCCGAGCGCGACATTCGCTAAAATTGCCGCAGAAAGGTGGCAGCCCGTTCCATGCTTCCCCTTGCCGGGTAACCGCGGGCTCCTAAACTTATACAGGTCATCCTTGTACCACAAGGTATCGACGGATTCCTTACCTCTCGCGTGTCCGCCCTTCAAGAGCACCGCAAAATCGTGCCCCATGCGGATTTCGTTGCGGGATTCCGCAAGACCCAAGCCCAGGTACGCAAACTCGTCCTGGTTCGGCGTCACTAGGTCAATCGACTTCATGACGGGCAAAAACTTCTCGGCATCGCGCATAAAGTGGAACCCCGCCGATGCACTCGCAATCGGGTCCCAAACGATAAAGGCATCCGGGCTTTTCTCGCGCACGAATTCCACAATGCGTTTGAGAGTACGCGCCTTCTCCACGAGCCCGATTTTCACGAACTTGAAGGTATGCTTGCGGAAAAGCGTATCGAGTTGCGCCTCGATGCGGTCCCAGATGACCCACCCCGGAGCCATAAACTCGTCTTCATTCTGCTGCGTGAGAGCCGTGCAAACAGCCTGCGCATACACGCCGAAATGGGCCATCGCCTTCACGTCGGCCAAAATCCCGGCACCCGCCGAGCCGTCAAAGCCCGCCACGGTAAGCGCATATGTCATTTTTTCGCACGCCATACTAACAAAATAAATAAATTAAGCAATTTTTGCTACGCTTTTTTGAAAAAACACCATCCAAACTAGGGACTAATCTTTTAAGCAACGGACAGACAGGCCGATGCAATTGTAAATTACGCGCACGGAAGCAAAGTCATATCCGCATTCCATACCCAAAATATAAACATTATTGCCATAGCCCACATTAGAAGCCCAGAAGTCTGCGATGCACCCCTCAGACTCATACCTGTCAATCACCTTGAGACCAGCAGGCAACGCCGAGAACCCATAGGCATCCGAGCCACTGTAGTTTGTTCCCTCGTCATCGATCCAGCCACTAGTAGACCTGAGCATTGGACCCGCAGTAAATTGTCCGCCGACGGCAACAAGCAACGTATCGAATTCGTCCTTCGTAGGTAGATGCCAGCCCTTGGGGCATATGCCCCGCACAGGATATTTCGGCGAGCAATCTGCACTATAACCGCAGCCCTTACCGTTTGTAGACCAAATGCCAACACTGTCCATCGCGGTCTTCCACAGGTACAAGCGACCATACTTGCCGCAATATTCAGCAGAATCGTTATAGCAATAACTATCATCCGTTTCAAAGTTTAGGTTTTCAGCCATCCAGGTTTGGTTACCGATTTTTACGGTCTTGTAGGTCTGGCCGTCGCGATCATCCGTCACCGTGCCATACACGCAATCATCCACTCCCTCCGTCTTGCAGGGATCCACGGGTGCTTCAGAATCCTCTGAACTGCCGCTAGATTTCGGCGTAGAATTAGATGAATTCGGTTTCACGCTGGAAGATGAATCCTTCCCGTCGGGGCGAGCAGCAAAGTCGCTGTCATCGTCACCGCAGCCCACAAGCATCGCGGCACATGCAAACAGAGCGCAAAAAAGCCGTTTCACGTTTCCTCCTTAAAACTTTTTGACGCAAAATATACATAAAGCAAGCATGACTTATATGCTTTTTTTTACGCTTTTAAAAAGAACCACGGTCCACAAGGTCGTGTACCAGCGCCCCCACCCCCACATCGAGAAACTTGTTTTTCTCAGCCCGTTTTTGTATATTATCGATAAACAGACATAGTGGGCAGGCAAAACCTGCCAACGACCGCATTCTATTTATTGTTTAAATGGATGCGGTCTTTTTTTTGCTTAAAACGAGGCGAAAATGGACAAAAACGAAGAAAAAACAGGCGAAATCGTACTTTACCAGCCCGAGGGGGCGGTGAAGTTAGAAGTACGTGTCGAAAACGAGACGGTATGGCTGAACCGCCAACAGATGACTTTACTTTTTGATCGCGATATCAAAACAATCGGCAAACATATTGCCAATGCACTTCGCGAGGAGTGCCAAAACTCAGTTGTCGCAAAATTTGCGACAACTGCCGATGATGGTAAAATTTACCAAGTTGAGCATTACGACCTAGATTTGATACTATCCGTTGGATATCGCGTCAAATCGGCAAATGGCGTAAAATTCCGTCGTTGGGCGAGCGAAGTTCTCAAAGACTATCTGCTCAAAGGCTACGCGGTGCAGGGATAGCTCCGTTTTTAGGATTTGCTGTCCAAAACTTGAAAATGTTGACAATTTCAAAATTTTAGAGTATATTTAACATGATCTTTAAGGTTGAAAAACTTGATGTCGTGAACGGAGAAATTGCGGAACTCCAACAGGAACAACAAGACTTGTTAAAATCAGAGTACGAACTGATTGAGACAAAAGGGATTGAATTCGTTCGTGTCAAACATCTGCAAGGCAAAATTTTCGAGATAAAATCGAAAAATTTGCGTTCCCTGTTTAGATATCAAGAGGGCAAAATCATTCTTATAGGCGTTGTTTTCGTGAAGAAAGCACAAAAGACACCAAAAGACAAAATCAAGCTGGCCAAACAGCGTTTAAAGGAGATGTAACAATGTCGTATGTCTATGTCAAAGATTCCGAAGGTTATGTCTTCAAGAAACTCAGGTCGGAAGTCTGCAAGGGCGAGAAGATAATCACGGAAAAAGCATACCGGAAAGCCTCCGGCCTGGCTGCCTATGAAAAGGAATTCGGCCACGGCGGCGCAAGGGAAAATGCGGGCAGAAAGCCCAAGTATTCCAAGCCCCTGACCATCCAAATGCGCGTCACACAAGAAGAAAAAGACTTCCTCGCCTATGCCCGGGAACATGGACTCAGCTTCGCCAACTTGATGAAGACGGGTTTTTGATTATATTTGAGAGAAATGATTTGGGGTAAGAACATGAAGTTTGCTAGGTTGTTGGCAGTCGGAACGGTGTTTGCGTTTTTCGCGGCGTGCGGGGACGATGATAGCGGGAGTTTCATCAAGCCGGAAGCGGAGGATTCTTCTTCGTCGGTTTGCGAGGACTGCGACTCCCCCACATCGTCTAGTGCGAAGTCCAGCAGCAGTGCGAAGTCTTCCTCGAGCGTCGCGTCTAGCAGTTCCGCGAAGTCCTCTTCGAGTGCCAAGTCTAGTTCCAGCATCGCATCAAGCAGTTCTATGAAGTCCTCGTCTTCAAGCGCGAAATCGAGCTCTAGTGTTGCGTTGAGTAGCAGCGAGTATAAACCCTACAACCATCAAAAGGTATTCTCATCAGATAGCCTTCTTTCAGGAGCGTATAAAGAATTTACAGACGAACGGAACGGTCGCAAGTATTATTATCTCACTATTAACGGTGAAAATCAAGATGGCGAAGTTGCCTCTGTTACGGTCATGGCAGAGAACTTGAATATCGGTGATGATGTGCTTGGAACAGATGACCAAAGTGATGATTCTAAAATAGAACGCTACTGCTACAATGACGACACGACTAATTGCGATAAATATGGCGGTCTATACCAGTGGGCCGAGATGATGCAGTTGTCAAGCGAATGCAATACAAAAAGCTGTGCCGACCAGATTAAGCCGAAGCACCAGGGTATTTGCCCTGATGGCTGGCGCTTGCTGACATACGAAGATTTTTACATCGTTGTTCATGCAGATGGAAATAGGCATGGAGTTGAGGATGTACGTGCAATGGGATTTGGTGGTTACAACTACAGCGGATACAGCTTGATTGGCGCTGGATACAATTGGAATTATAAGTTTAGAAATTTAAACGAAACGACATATTGGTTTTATCCGGAAGAAGGTTCTTTAGATAAACCTGCGGCACTGAGTGGTTCTCAAAGTAAATCTTCCACAGGAAATGCTTCGCAGAGCGTATATAAAACACATGGAATGTCGGTTCGTTGCGTGAAAATGGAAACCGAGACCGTCCCGGAATAAACATCTTCCCGCAGTTTAATACGACCCCCGCAATTCGCGAAAGCCGATGGGACTAACTAGTCACGAGGCTTTCGTAGTACCCGATTCTTGCATTTTCCTGCAATAAGCGTTCCCATTCCAGAGCCCCTCTCGTGTTTCTTTGCGTAGAGAGGGCGTTTTGCTAAGCAAACAATGGAATGAAATGATTTTGTTTGCGTGCGAAATGCCCCTCGAAGCAAACTTACTTATACGAAGCAATGGACCCTATCGCCTTCGGCTCCAGGGTGACTGGTTCTGAGAAGCAGTGGACCCTATCGGGCTTGCAGCCCTCCAGGGTGACAATTGAAGGTAAGGAGCGGTGACCCCACCTGCGCGGGGATGAGATGCGGGAAGGCAAGCCGGGGCGTTGCGGGGCGGCGAGCGCCCGCTCGAGAGGGTAGCAAAAGACCGGGCTTTTGCGAGGGGGAGGCCTCCCCCACATTACTTACTTGATGAAAATCAGTCCGAGGATACCGACGGCCCAAACGTACCAGGCGAAGTGCTGGAACTTG
>JAGAAW010000012.1 GCA_017615055.1 Fibrobacter sp. | reverse complement strand
TGATCTTGCGGGCGAGGAAGTCGGAACTCACGTCGGCCATGAGGAAGCCGGACTTCGGCTTCGGGAAGTTGTGCCATTCGGTACCGTAGATGGTGTTGTTTGCGGTAACGTGGAGGTAGCTAGCGTTGTCGCTGAGCTTCAAGTTCTTGTCGATGCGGCTGTAAGTTTCGGACTTGGTGTCGCAAGCGGCAAGAGCGTTACCGAACTGCTTGGCTTCCTTGTAGGCCTTGTTTGCCCACACGCCGGTCAGGGCGTAGTCGGCCGTAGCGTCCTGGTCGAGGAAGTTCATCGGGAGCATGCAGAACAAAAGGGAGCAGCCACCACCGAGGAAAACGATGTCGTAGTCTTCCGGGATGCCCATCAGTTCACGGAGGTACTGTTCCGTCTGGGCGAACATGTTTTCAATCGGCTTTGAACGGTGACTCATGGAGAGAATGCTGATGCCGCTGTTTTCGAAGTCGATGCATGCAGCAGATGCTTCCTTGAGTGCCGGTTCCGGCAGGACAGACGGTCCTGCGCTAAAGTTGTAGACCTTATTTGCCATGGTTATGTTCCTTTTGGTTTTGCCCTTTTAGGGGCCAATAATTACGCGCGTAAAAATAGCAAAATACGGCCTGTTCGGCTATATCGGGTCCCATAAAAAAATTTTATGGGTGCCTATAACGGGATGGTTATTCCTTCGCTTTTAGCTCAATCTGCGAAATGGTCGCGGCAACGGCCGAAACGCCCCCGATAAAGGCCGCGATAAAGGCCCCGCAGAACAGGTATAGCGGCAGGGAATACACGGCCCCGTTCGCAATAGCTAGGTACTTCAGCTCGCTCGTGCCCTTGAGGCTATCCTTGACGGAATAGCGCCAGCGCTCGAAGGTGTAGTCCATGAAACCGCTCCCGAAGTAGTAGGCGTTGATGATAAAGATGAGGCAAATCGAGATGACGCTCCCGACGACGGGAATCAGGTTCAGGAGCAGGCAGAGGGCGGTCAGGACCAACTGCTTTGCGGTGTTGCGGAGGGCGATGAGGAGTGCTCTCCAGATGTCCTTCAGGGTTTGTCTCGCGTCGAAGGGGAACTCCTTCCCGGTGAGGATGGTCTCGGTCTTTTCCGAAAGCATCGTGTAGATGGGCGACATCAGGACGTTCACGATGGTGCCGCCGATGAAAATGAAGACGATGAAGAATATGATGGGGAGTACGATCTTGATGGCGACCATGCCGGCCTGTATCCAGCCGTTCATGTTTTCGGTATGCCGCTCGATGATGCCGTTAATCCAGTCGCCGACTCCGATGCCAGAAAAAATGAGGGCGACTACTAGGATGATGTTGAAGATGACGGGCAGTACCAGGTACCTGCCGAGCTTGTTTTTCCATATCAGGCGGAGCGCCTTGGGGTAGGAGATGAGTCCGCTTACGACTTGTTCCTTTATTCGTATCATCCTTTGATTTCCCTTATAAAAAATGCCCCGCAATGCGGGGCGAAAAATGCGCCTTGTGGGCTGTACTACACGCCGAGAGCCTCGATGGCGGCCTTGTACTTCTTGAGGCGGAACTTCGTCTTGAGTTCGCGGCGTTCCTGCCTGTGGATGTACTTGTCTTCCATGAGCACGTTCAGAATGGCGCTCTTGGCCTTCGCTGCCGTCGGGTTGTCCTTGAGGGTTTCCACGAAGCGTACGAAGTCCTTTTCACGAGCATCATAGGTCGCGTCCTCTGCGGGTACGCCCTTTTCCATGAGCCTGCAGCTGTACTCGTCGATCCAGCCCTGGTTCTTGTGGTAGGTCATCTTCTGGATAAGTTCAACCATGTCTGCCGGAACGCCCATCGCGATGACTTCTTCCGGGGTCTTCTTGGTGGCGCCCGTAATCAGGTCCTGCAGAATAGCAAGAACCTGCACGTCTTCGGATTCGCCCTTGTTCTTGAGGTAATCCGCCACGTTCTGGAGAAAGTCGATGTAGGGGCCGCCGGCCTTGTCCTTCTGGTCTTTGTGGACTTCGGCGGCAATTTTGTAGGCATCTGCGTAAGAGAGCATGTTTGTTCCTTGTGATTAAAAACTTGTTGGCCCGGTGGGCTCTAACACAATATATATAAAATACACGTGAGAGTATGCCGGACTATCTTCCAATATGGAATGTTTGTCAGATTTCGTCCACCTTGAGCGGTTTTCCCGAGAAAGTCTTGATGTAGATCTCGTTCGTGACGCTATCCTTCCAGTTTTCGGGAGTCTTGCCGCTTTCAAGGAACTTGCCGATATCCTCGATGGCGCCGGCGAGGCCGCCTTCTTCTTGCAGGGGAACGTTCTCGGTGGAGCGGGTCTTGCAGAGCCCGAGCGCCGTGCCCAGGAGCGACACGTCCTTGAGCTTGTTGAGTGCCTCGACCTGGGCCGAGAGTGAGGCGTTTAGGTTCTGAATGGCTTCGGTCTGGGCCTTGATTGCTTCCATGAAGATGTTGAACTGTTCGTCGGTCATTAGAAGAATCCTTTTGGGTTGTTTACTTCATTTAATATAGCATAAAAAGAAAGTTAGTGTACAAATTTGGTGAATTTTTCTATATTGCAGCCCGACTTGCTCGCGTAGCTCAGTTGGATAGAGCAGCTGCCTTCTAAGCAGCGGGTCGTGGGTTCGACTCCCGCCGTGAGTATAAAAACCTTGGGCGCCATTTGGCGTCCAGGGTTTTTATTTTTGCGGGTGGTCGAACCCACGAGCGGGCGAGTGTGGGTTCGATTATTGCAAAGGGCGAATGTCGCGGGCAAGCTCGCTTGCACATGACCGAGCCCAAGCAATAACTGCTCGGCTTTGCCGAGCAGCCTCCCGCCGTGATTAAAAAGCAGATTTATTTCTTTAGTTTGTTAAGAACGGTCCGCAGGTGGTTGATGTGCTGCTCGTCCATGCTCTCGTAGCGGTAGAACGTTCCGTCGGGCATCACGAGGTAGAGCACCGGCACGTAGCCGTTGCCGTAGGCTGGCCCGAACTTCTGGGAACCGTCCTGGAACACCGGAATGACCACCTTGAACTGGTCGATAAACATGCGGATATCGTTCTTCTTGATATTGCCACCGATGGCGATGGCGATACCTGCGACACCGGCCGACTCATATTCCTTCATGATGGCCTGCACTTCGGGCATGTGCTTCTGGCAGTGCGGGCACTTGGGGCTGAAGTAGTAGATCATCAGCGGTCGCTTGGCAAAGTGGCTAAACAGGATTCCCGGGTCGCTTACGCCGGAGAGCGGGAGGCTAAAGTCCATCTTAATTGCGGTCCCTGCGGAATCCTTCATGAGCGGGATGTCCGCCATCTGCGGTTCCGGTGCAAGTTGGGCCAGCGACATGGAGGCGGCTAAAGTCAAAAAAGTCAAAACGCGTTTTGCGAATCGCATAAGTACTCCTGAAAATCGGTAGGCCGGTATGAACGGCCTTCCACGGAGTGTAAAATACCAAAAAAATCAGGGGAAAGTGTCACGAAAACGCAAAAATGCACTTTTTTTGCCAAAATCGGGATTTTAATCACGCTTTTTCGGGGGAAAGGGGTGGAAAAATATATAATTGAACAGAGGTAAAGGATTTTGTTATGAAGAATAGGCTTCTTTTTATCTTGGTAGCACTTTTGGCGGTCTCTGGTTTTGCGGAGACGCAAGGAACCTTGGTCGATAAACGTGACGGAAAAAAATATAAGACCGTGAAGATTGGCGACCAGACCTGGATGGCGGAGAACCTGAACTACGAGATGCAGGATAGCTATTGCTATAATGACGATGGATCAAACTGCAAAAAGTATGGCCGTTTGTACTCTTGGAAGGCTGCACTATATGCTTGCCCTGTAGGTTGGCACTTGCCGGGCAATATTGATTTT
>JAGAAW010000129.1 GCA_017615055.1 Fibrobacter sp. | reverse complement strand
TGTCGGGAGGGTCTTAGGGAGGGGCCGTCGTGCGAGCCCCTCCCTAGTCTTATGCACACCGAAGGAGCGCATGCTCTAACACGCTGATATGATGTTTAATATGAGCACGGCGTGTTTGAGCATGTCGGGAGGGTCTTAGGGAGGGGCCGTCGTGCGAGCCCCTCCCTAGTTTCTATGCTATATAAGTTGGCTTCGGATATGGCTTGCACGCTCACACGCACTGTTTGATGCCTCGCTTATCGCAAGGCATCTTAGACAAGGGAAGGCTCCGCCCTCCCTAACACCCTCCTTTCCCAGATGCTAATGACTATTGCTGGTCGCGTTGCAAGTCATATTCCTCCGCCAAAAATATGCGAGGGCTCCGGTCCTCCGGGGGAATGCGTTGCGCCGTTTGGCAGACCAAACTGGTCGCAGTTTGGTTTTTAGTCTGCTGAAATTTCATTTGTCTGTAACAAAAGCGTTGGTTTTGTAATTGTTGGGCGGACTAAATTCTGTTGCATTGTCCGTTTGGTCTGCCGAAATAGCTTTTGCTTGTGGTGAAAGCATGCGTCTTTTTCGTTTTGGACAGACCAAAACGGACGCACACCTTCATTTGGTCTGCTGAAAGTGGGTTTTACACTTGGTGAGAGATTCTTTTTACTGTAAATCGCGCTGGAGTATTTCGCACTGCTCCTTCTTCCACTCCTCGAAGGTGTCGTCGGCGATGTGCTGCTTGGCCTGCCGCATCAGGTGCAGGTAGAAGTGCAGGTTGTGGATGCTTGCCAGCGTGAACCCGAGCGATTCTCCGGCGTGGTGCAGGTGGCGCAGGTACGCGCGGCTAAAGTTCCTGCAGCAGTAGCAGTCGCAATTCGGGTCCACCGGCTTGTCGAATTCCTCGGCATGGCGGGCCGCCTTGTAGCGCAGTACGCCTTCGCTCGTGAACAGCATGCCGTTGCGGGCGTTGCGGGTGGGCATCACGCAGTCGCACATGTCCACGCCGCGCTCGATGAGTTCCAGCAGGTTCCACGGCGTGCCCACTCCCATTACGTAGCGGGCATGGTCCTGCGGCAGAATGTCGGTGCAAAAATCTGCAATCTCGTACATCGTCTCGGTGGGCTCGCCTACGGAGAGGCCACCCATCGCAAAACCGTCGGGCCCGAGTTCCGCAATGCGTTCGATCGCCTGCTGGCGCAGGTTCTTGTGCATGCCGCCCTGAATGATGCCGAAGAACTGCTGGTCGTAACCGTGGATGGGCGGGTGCTCCTTGAGCCATTGCATGGCTTCGGCTGTCCACTTGAGGGTATAATTCAGGCTGTGCTCCGCCTCCTTCGCCGTGCTCGGGAAGGGCGTGCACTCGTCGAGCGCCATGATGATGTCTGCACCTATTTCGCGCTGGGCGTTCATGACGCTTGCGGGGCTAAAGAAGTGTTTTGAACCGTCAAGTATGCTCCTGAACTCGACGCCTTCCGGTGTAATCTTGCGGAGGTCTTTCAGGCTCCATACCTGGAATCCGCCGCTGTCCGTAAGCACCGGCCCATCCCACGCCATGAACTTGTGGATGCCGCCCGCCTTCGCAATGCGCGGGGTAGTGGGGCGTAGGTACAGGTGGTACGTGTTTGCGAGGATGATTTCCGCCTTGATGTCCTTGAGCTGGGCGGGCGTCACCGCCTTCACGGTAGCCTCGGTGCCCACCGGCATAAAGATGGGGGTCGTCACGTCACCGTGGTCGGTGTGGACCACGCCGAGGCGGGCCTTCGATTTCTTGGAAGTCTTTAGCAGTTCAAAACGATTCATGGGGCGGTCGCGCAGTTTAAAATTTGTAGTGCAAAAACTTGTACTGCAAATGTAAAAAAAGAACCGCCGGCTAATTGCCGGCAGTCCTTTTCAAGATTCTTAATCTAAGCGATTAGAATTCGAACACGGTTTCAACACCGAAACGGAGACCGACGTCGTCGTCGTTGTCGCCTATAGGAATGTCGACCATACCGAAGGCGGTGATGTTGAGCTTTTCAACCGGAGTGAGGTAGAGACGGCCACCGACGTCAATCGTCTTGGTGTAGTCGTCGTTGTCACTGTCGTGCGTGTTGGTGTGGAATTCAACCGGGATACCGAACTTCATGAAGCCACCGACCTTGAGAGCGGGTTCAGCGTAGATGAAGAAGTATTCGGGGATTTCTTCGGACCAGGCGTCGCTAATCGGAGCGTCGGTATCGCTGATGAAGGCGAAGAAGAAGGCGGTCTTGATCTGGAACATGGCCACGTCGAAGCTGGGTTCAGCCAAGATAGCGTGGGCAGTGGAGGTCCAGTCCTGACCATCGACGATATCTTCGTCGTCGCCGAGGTAGTCAGCATGGAAGCCGTACACAGCGCGGAAGCTGAAGCCACCGATGTTGATACCGGCGTCGATACCGGCATGCAGTTCGTTGTGTTCGAGTTCCTGGTAGCTCTTGTAGTCAACGAACGGACGCAGGTGCTGACCGGCGTAGTCGAATTCCCAAGCGACGTGAGCGTCGTAGACCTTGCAGCCGTCATCTTCGGCTGGATCGGCCCAAGAGCAGCGGTCGTTGGCGCCACGGCCAAAGCCGAAGCCGAGTTCGAGACCGGCGAGGTCAATCTGGAGACCGCGGATGTCGTGTTCCTTCATACCGGCAGCCCAGTAGGTCGGATCATCGTAGCCGTAGTAGGACTTGAAAGCGCCTTCCACGAAGGTGAGGTCACCGAACTTCACAGCAAAGAAGTCGGCGGGCTTGTACTGCACGTAAGCACCATTGTAGCCAACACCCGGATTGTCGACCGGACCGTCAGCTTCAACGCCCACGTGAGCAGACCACTTTTCGTTGAACTTCACGTCGATATTGAAGTCGAAGGTGGTCCAGTAGTTATGGTTAAAGTCGTCGTCGTTGAGGACGTCGCCAGAGTAAATATCGAATTCAGCCATGCCGGAGAACTTCACTTCCATGTTGGCAGCGGAGGTTTCTTCGTTCATGCTGGCCTTGAGCAACGCGAAAGCGTTGCCGGCAGCGTTAGCAACTTCACCCGGATTGGTGTTTTCGGCCGGCTTGCCTTCTTCGGCCTTGGCTTCTTCTGCAGCCTTAGCTTCTTCGGCGGCCTTGGCTTCTTCAGCCTTCTTGGCTTCTTCGGCGGCCTTAGCTTCTTCAGCCTTCTTGGCTTCTTCAGCGGCCTTAGCTTCTTCAGCCTTCTTGGCTTCTTCGGCAGCCTTAGCTTCTTCAGCAGCCTTAGCTTCTTCAGCGGCCTTGGCCTCTTCTGCCTTCTTGGCTTCTTCTGCCTTCACGGAATCAGCCGGAGCGGCAGCAGCCTGTTCTGCGGGAGCCGCAGCCGGAGCAGCGGCGGGAGCCTGGGCAAACGCACCAGCGGCAGCGAGGCCGAGCACGATTGCGGAGAGCGTCATCTTTTTCATTTGTGTCTCCTTGGAAGAGATTGGTTTTTGTGTTAGCGGGTGTAAATTTAGTTAGGTTTACCCCCCTTTGGCACATTTTTTCTCAAAAAAAATGAAGAAATGTATGTTTTTTGTAGCAATTTGCCGTTATCGCGTGTTTTATGTCACTAAAAGCGGTAAAAATCGCATTCTACAATATGTATATTTGCTCGTAACTCGTTGAGTAGGTTAGAGATGCGTGAATCTTCCGACAGGCTGGAGTGGATCTCCTTTTTGCAGGTTTTTGCCATCATTCTGGTGGTAATCGGGCACTCTTTTTACCATCACGAAGACAACATCGTGTACGAGTGGATATACTCGTTCCACATGCCGCTTTTTTTCTTTATTTCGGGCCACCTGCTGCATGTTTCGGTAAGGCGTTCCGGCAAGCCGCTGGGCCAGTACTTTGGGTGGCGCGTCCTTGCAAAAAAGGCGAAACGGTTGCTCTTGCCCTACTGGCTCATCAGTTCGCTCGTATTTGTCCCGAAGTCCTTTTTCGGGAACTTCGCAGGCCGTGAGGTAGACTTCTCGTGGTCGGGCTACGCCCACATGCTCCTTTACCCGATTGATAATGTCATTTCAATATACTGGTTCCTGCCGACGCTGTTCCTGGTGTTCTGCATCGCGTTCGTGGGGGCAAAATTGTCGCTATTCCTTAAATCGCGCTACTGGATATTGCCCGCGCTGGCGGGTTCGTACTTTTTGGCGGTGTTCTTCCCGAGGTATTCGACGGACCTGCTTAACTATCCGGGAGTCATCGCGTTCCTGTTCTACTTCGTGCTGGGGTACGCCTTCGACCTGGACCTTGTCCGGGCGCAGTTGCAGAAGGATAGTCGCATCCAGCCCGTACCCGCGATGCTTTACGGTGTGGCGCTGTGCGTTGTTATGTATGTGTTCCCCGGGCATGGCTGGGGGCATCCGTTCTATGGTATTGTGGGGATAGTCATGAGCCTGTGCCTCGCGGGGCTCTACGTGCACTCCGGTTGCAGGTTCTTTAGGCCGTTCTACGGTACCACGTATACAATCTACCTGTTCTCGTGGTTCTTCCAGGTGACAAGCCAGCAGGTATTCCTGTCGGTTACCGGAGCGCACTGGGGGGTCGGGTCGGCTCTCGCAATGGTGAGCGGTTTCTTCGGGCCGTTCGTGATTTTCAAGATATATGGGTTCTGTTCCGCCAAGTGGCGGGCGAAAAGGACATGAAAAAGGGCATGAAAAAAGACCCGGTTTTACCCGAGTCTCTTTTCTGCGGTCGGACAGACTTGAACTGTCATGGGATCGCTCCCACTAGCACCTCAAGCTAGCGTGTCTACCAATTCCACCACGACCGCGTGGTCCTTAGCGGAACGGCAACAAATTTAGATTGATTTGTGCCGTTTGTAAAGGGGTAGGGGGCGAAATAATTGAAAAATTTCATTATTGTCGCCCGATAAAGGCATTTAAACCTCCGCGACCAGCTTGTCGAACACCTGCCCGCGTACCTTGTAGTTCTTGAACAGGCCAAAGCTTGCGCAGGCGGGGCTCATGATGACGGTACCGCCCTTGCCGATGGCAAGGCTGTCGGCGAAGGCTTCCTCGAGGGTGGGGAAGATCTTTGCCGTGATGCCGGCAGAATCCAGCCCGGCCTGCTTCAGGGATTCGAGCATGCGCTCGGCGGTGGCGCCGATGAGGGCAATCCTTTTGAGGTTCGGGCGTTCCTTCACGAGGATGTTGGATAGCTCGGTAAAGTCCGCGTTCTTCTCGGAGCCGCCGAGGATGAGCGCGAAGGGGCGGTTCATGCTGGCAGTCGCGGCGATCGTCGCGTCGGGGCGGGTGGCGTAACTGTCGTTAAAGAATTCTATCCCGTTTTTCTCGCCCTTGAATTCCATGCGGAAGGGGAGGGTCTCGTAGGTCTTGAGTGCCTGGAACGCGTCGGCCACCCGTATCCCGAGTGCCTTGCAGGCGAGGGTCGCCGCCGCCATGTTCTCCAGCTGGTAGATGCCACGCACCTTGCAGTCTGCAAGGTACAGCTTGTCGCTGTCGATGGCGAGGGTGGCGCCTTCAATCACGGCGTCGCCTGTACCGGCACCGTCGCCATCGGCGTGGCATACGGCATACTTTGTCCCGGCAGGGCTTTCCGCTGCAATCTTTGCCGAGGGTTCGGCATCCTTCAGGTACACGCAGGTCCCGGCACGCTTCTGCCAACGCACCAGGTTGGCCTTCGCGTCCCGGTATTCCTCCACACTCTTGTGCCAGTCCAGGTGCTCGGTCGAAACGCGCAGTACTACGCCCACGTCGGGCGAAAGCGAGAGCGTCATCAGCTGGAAGCTTGAAAGTTCCAGAATGCTGATGCGGTCGGGCGTTTCCGTTTCAAGCAGGTCGAGCGCGGGCACGCCGAAGTTCCCGCCGATTTCGTTCTTGACACCGGCAGCCGTCAAAATGTGGCTTATCATGCTTACGGTAGAACCCTTCCCGAGTGTTCCCGTTACACCTACGACCTTCTTGGATTTAGTTTGTTCCAAAAACAGCTGAATCTGGCTCGTCATGATTCCGCCGTTCATCTGGAACTTGAACAGATCCTGACTCATCGGGTAGACGCCTGCCGAACGCACTACGGTTACGCAGTCCTTGAGCCCGTCCAGGTAGCCTTCACCGCTGAAAGTCTTCACGTTTACGCCCGCGGGAACATCTGGTAGGTTCACCGGGTTCTTGTCCATCACGACGATTTCCTTGATGCCATTACGAACAAGGTAATTGAATGTGCTCTGGCCTTCGACGCCAAAACCTAGGACTCCAACCGGTGCGACTAATTTGCTTTGCATATAGGACCTCGTAAAAATTCTTGTCAAAATCTAGTTTTTCGAAATACAAAAAACGAAGCCCGTTTCCTCAAAAAGAAAACGGACTTCGATATGTCGTCAAACTGGCTATGCCCGAAGGGCCTGCCGGTCAAACTTATTCAGCAGCCGGAGCCGGGACTTCGGTAGCCGGTGCGGCCGGAGCGTCAGCAGCGGGGGCTGCCGGAGCATCAACTGCTGGAGCGGCGAAGTCACCCGGGAGAGCCGGGACCGGAGCCTGCTGTTGAGCAGCATTCTCGCGGGTTGCCTTCTGCATGGCAGATTCTTCGACCGTAACGTTCTTCTTGGCGGTAATGAGGCCGAGAGCGAACACGACGATGAAGAAGATGACTGCCACGACACGGGTCAGCTTCTGGATGAAGGTTGCAGCACCTGCTGTAGAGAATGCCGACTGGGAGGTCATGCCGCCGAGCCCTGCGAGGCCGCCCATCTTGTCGTTCTGCACGAGAACGAGGAGGGAGAGGAACAGGCAGAGGAACACGTGGATGACGATGAGAACCCAAAAGAGTGTTGTCATGGTGACGATTCCTTGGTTGGTTGAAAATTACTTGGCTTCGGCAGCGTCGATGATTTCCTTGAAGGTGTTGGCCTTGAGGCCTGCACCACCAATGAGACCGCCGTCGATGTCCTTCTGAGCGAGGAGGCCAGCAGCGTTGGCACCCTTCATGGAGCCACCGTACTGGATGCGCATGCCTTCGGCAACGGCTTCGCCGTAGATTTCCTTAACGACGGAGCGGACGAATGCCTGCGTGTCCTGAGCCTGTTCGTCGGTAGCGGTAACGCCGGTACCAATTGCCCAGACCGGTTCGTAAGCGAGCACGCACTTGGCAGCGTCTTCGGCAGAAACGCCAGCGAAGGCGCCCTTGACCTGGGTGCTGAGAACGGCTTCGAGCTTGCCGCCGTTGCGTTCGTCGAGAGTTTCACCGATGCAGATGATCGGCTTGATGCCGGCTTCGAGGGTCTTCTTGACCTTGAGGTTCACCGTTTCGTCGGTTTCGTGGAAGTACTGGCGCTGTTCGGAGTGGCCGATGATGATGTATTCGGCGCCGATTTCCTTGACCATGTCAACGGAGACCTTACCGGTGAATGCGCCCTGGTCCTTCCAGTGGATGTCCTGGATGGCGAGCTTCACGTTGGTGCCCTTGATGACGTCGGCGACCTTGGCGGCAGCGAGGTAAGTCGGGGCGATGACCACTTCGGTCTTCTTCACGTCCTTGACGGCTTCCACGATATCCTTAGCGAGCTGAATGGATTCGCTAACGGTCTTGTTCATCTTCCAGTTACCAGC
>JAGAAW010000128.1 GCA_017615055.1 Fibrobacter sp. | reverse complement strand
GTAGCCACGTAGTCCAGGAAGAACAGCGGGCGAGCGCCCTGCACCAGAATGTCGTCACAGCAGTGGTTCACGATATCCTGGCCCGGCAGTTCGTGCGTGCCCATCTCGATATCGACCTTGAGCTTGGTGCCCACGCCATCGACGGAACTCACGAGAACCGGGTCCTTCATGCCCAGGTGGTTCAGCGTGAAGAGGCCGCCAAAGTTGCCGACGTCACCGAGGACGCCCTGGTTGAATGTAGTACGTACGGATTTCTTGACACCGACCATCGCTTCGTCAGCTCGGGCCAGGGAAACTCCTGCGTCTGCGTAATTCATCTTTTTTCCTTTGCCCTAGTACGGGCACTGTTTTTTGCCCTACTAGCGGGCACCTTGTTTTTCATCAATATTTCTGAGAGCATCCAGAATGAGGCTCGTAGTATCGGCCATCTGGTTGATGTTCGTCGTCTCGGGCATCAGGTGCGTATCGAGCTTGTACATGGAGTCGTCACCCCACGCAAGAATCTGCTCGAGGGCATCCGGCCCTGCCAGTTTACCGCACTTGGCACAGCAGATTCGGCCATCCTGGAACGCGACAAAGCCCCTACCGCCCTGGTTCGATTCGCAAATCACCGTACCGGTAATGCGGCTCTTTTCCATGGTCTGGGCAAAATCGATAAACGGAAGAACCTTGCCCGAAGCGAGGAGGGAAAGCCTCTGGAACTCGTCAAACGCCTTGTTCTTTGCACGGAGGCTATCGCACACCACCTTGTACAGGAACACCATGATGTTGGGGTTCTTGTCGAGGAACTTCACGAATTCGGCCTTCGGAATATGGAGCACCGTGCAGCCGTCCTCGGCAGCGATAATCGTATTGCTGGTGGGTTCATTACAAAGAATGGACATTTCGGCAAAGCAAGCACCGCTTTCGATATAGGCAAGCACGCTGTAGTGGCCATCGGGGAGAATCTGGCCGCACACCTGAGCGCGACCGCTCTGCATCACGCAGAAGAACTGCCCTTCCACACCGCCCTGGACAATGATCTCGCCAGCGTCGTACTCGCGGATCTGGGCGTTCAGCAGCAAAAAGTCGGCACATTCACGCGGCACCTGCTGCAGGAACGGGACCTTTGCTTCGTAGCTGGAGGCAATCCAGCCACCAATACCTGTAGGAGTCTTCATCATATGCGCTAATTATAAATATTTCTATACCATCTGTAAGGCGAGGGCTCGGGTTTTGAACCCGAATCGCCCGAAATTTCGGTAAAAAGGCAATCCCGGAGATTTTTTACCAGCTCTACGGGCCGGGCGACCGCCCCCTCGTAAAAGTCGTTCCCGCCACCCGCACTCTTGCGGGCATCGTTCTGGCACACGCGCTTTTCCTTGAACGCCCTTATACGGGAGAGGCGCGGTTCGGCGGCAAGGATATCTTCGGGGGTGCCGTATATCCCGGGATTCACCCACACGTCGGCACTGTCGGCCACCGCAAAAACCTCTTCGAGCGAAAACTTAAGTTCGCGGGTGGTATCGCTTGCCCACAGGTAGCAGCCGCCCGCCTGCCGGATAAGGTTTGCCGTATAGCTCTTGCCGCCGGGGGCGTACCAGATACCGCCATAGGCCATGCCGGCGAGGACCCGGGGACAGTTTGAAGTCTCGTCCGCAGCGTCCCCATTTGCCTGGGCTTCAAACTGAATCTTACTTTGTATGTAAATCGAGTCGGCAAGGCCTTCCGCGCCGAACATCTTTGCAAACAACTTAACCCACTCAAACTTTGCAAGCGGGCTATCTTCCTGCCATTCCGAGGTAAGCATGAGCGGGAGCGCGAGCGGTTCGAGCCTATCGTAGTCGTCGTAGGCGCCGCCGGTCGCAAACGTCATCACCAGGTCGGGCTTGAGCGCTAGCACCTTCTCGAGCGAGATGGCGGGGCCGTTCCCGACCTCCACAATTTCACCCGCAGTCACACGTGCGGCAAGCGCGGAATCCACGATGTACTTGCCCTCGCCCACACCCACGATACGGGACTCCACCCCAAGGCGTTCCATGAACCCGATCTGCGCCGAAGACAGCACGACCACCCGACGGAGTGGCACCCGGAGGACAACAGCACCCGCCCATTCCTTGCCCGCAGAAAGCTGCCGGAGCTTCGCGGTATCGGAAGCAAAGACGGAATCGGCCAGCACAAACCGCTTCACCAGGGTATCCTTCCCCACAAAGGAGCGAATTTCGGCCAGCGGCTGCCCGCAGGAACTGCCCATCCGGAGCAGGTGGGCGTATTCCGAGGGGTAAAACTGCACGGAATCCGAACAAAGAGGGGTGTTTTTTGCCTGGGAATCACGCGATGTCGTATCCCCGCAGGCGGCAAAAAGGAGGGTAGCAAGCACCGCGAGGGCCAACCTAGCCCCCAGGAACGACCTCAAAAAAGCACGTAAATCGTTGATTTTTAACACTTTATGAAATTTTTCCCTGCACATGTGCAAAAGATAATGTATTTTATACACCGGAATTTACTTATTTCGGAGTCTTGTATGAAGACAAAAATAGTTTACCTGGTCTCGCTCCTCTGCGCACTCACGTTCGCAACAAGCGCGTTCGCAGATTCGGAAGATGGCTTCTACGAAAAGGACCACATCCGCGGGTTCATCTCCATCGGCGCAGACTACCGCGGGATGTTCGAAGGTTTCAACGACTACGTGAACACCATCGCAAGGCTCAACCCGGGCCACATGGTGAAGGACAGTGCCGGCAAGGCCGAATACCACTCGGGCACCATAAAGTACGCCCCGTTCGACGACTGGTACATCGGACTCAACCTGAACATCGGTGCGCAGTACAAGCAGTTCCTCACCTGGTTCAACATCAACTTCATGCCGACCCAGATTTCCGAACGCCCCGCCGAGACCTACAACGTAACAGGCGAATCTTCCGGTAACTCCGAAAAGATGCCCCTGTACGATGTCAAGTGGTTCTCTTACGGCGTGGACTGGATGTTCGCATGGAAGCTCTTCGGCGAACATACGTTCATCAACCTCATCCCGGCAGCAGGCTTCGGCTTCAACCTCATCAACTTCCACATGGCATCGAACTTCGCCATCGGCACTGCAAGTAGCTACGTGGAACTGCGCGACCGCTACTACAGCACCATGGACATGTCGTTTACCGCCGAACTCGAACTGCGTCTCGAGTTTGACCCCATCGCCATCGGCATCTACGGCGGCTACCGTCACATCGACTACAGCGACCTCGAAGTCGAAGACAAGCTTGTCGTAAACGGTCCATTCGATACCGACAACAACGGCGACACCTGGTTCGTGGGTCTGCGCGTCACCTGGATCTTCCTGAGCGACTGGCAGCGCAAACAGGCTGATAAATTGTAATTAGCAACTTTGAAGCTATAAGATGCGCCCGGTTCAAGCCGGGCGTTCTTTTTTACCCGGCACAGAAGAGGCCGCTGCTCGCGGTACCCATCAGGCCCTCGGCCACGCAGTCCATCGCCACGTAGAACGCAGAGTTTTCCTTGAGGCGGCGGTCCGTACTCCATACCACTTTGCGGTCGTTCTTCACATACTGGAAGTTCCAGCCCATAAGGAGAGTCTTTATACCCATCGCCCCTAGCTTTTCGGGCAACGGGGCGAACTGCCTCTGTGATGTCAGGAGTACCAGCGCGTCCATCCTGCTATACGTCGCAAACGTGAGCACGTCTTCCATAAGCGACATGTTGGGCCTTACTCCATCGGGACCCACCTGCTCGCTGTAGTGGAGCTGGAAACCTGCATAACGCAACTCACGCTCAAAGCACGAAACGCCATGCGAGTGACCATACCTCCGCGAATCCTTGTACGGGTGGTAGTAATGGCACTGCATCAACGCATACCGCGACACAGGAGTAAACAGGCGGAGCGCCTCCTGGCGCGCCCAGTTCTTGATGGCGCGGAAGTCGAGCGGCATGTGGCAGGGGTGATAAATCCTGTAGTAATCGTTGGCCTTCTTGAGCGTGTATCCGTCCACGATGAAGAATACGCGCAGGGGGGATCTTGTTGTCATGGGAATCTCCGTTTTTAAGTGTTCCTATCCTTAAAACGGATTTCCCCCCGAAAATGAGCCGAAAAATTTTGTTTACCTGAAAAAAGTTACTCCAGCAAGTCCCTCTTGTCCAGGTCTTCCATCAGGGAACCGGGCATCCAGTTCTTCATCTTCTTGAACGTATCGTCCGAAAGCTTTTCGCGCCACGCCTGCATCTTGGCCTTGTCGCCCATGTCGGCATAGATGCGCACGAGGTTCATCACCGCGCACCAGTAGCGGATAGACTTGCCTGTACGCGCCATGTAGTCCGCGGCACTCTTCTCGTAGATCGCGGCAGCCTCCTTGTAGCGCTTAAGCCTGTAGAGCATGTCGGCCTTGACCTGCAGCAGCACCGGATGGTTCGGGACCTTGCCGAGCCCGCGCTGCGTAAGCTTGAGGCCCGCATTAAAATCGCCCTTGTCGTAGTGCATCCAAACTAACGAGGTGAGGTACAACGGCCAGAACCGCTTGGAATTTGTGGCCGCGGAATCAAGCACTGCAAGGTATTCGTTGCGGCGGTCAGACTTGAATGGCACCCAGCTGAAACTCTTGTCTATATAATAAGCATATATCGCAAAGAAAGCGCGTGCCTCCTGCTCCTGGGATTCCTCGAACAGCTTTGCCGCAGAGCGCGTAGTCATGGCACCCTTCACCGAATGACCCGACTCATTCTGCACGTAGCCGAGTTCAAACTTGCGGAGAGCCTCCCACAACCCGGTAGAAACGCACTTCTCGAGATTCACACCCGCCTTCTGCAACGACGCCGTATCGCCCAGATCGTCGTAGCGGCTCACGCGAACGATGTTCTCGAGCACACAGCCAACACCATCGTCACTCTCGCGAACCTTCTTTGCAAGCGACATCGCGCCGTCGTAATCTAGCGCCATCGACTTCTCGGTCACCTGCTCGGACAACTGCATCAGGGGCGCCGGGAGCGCAAGCGTAAGCGACCCGCCGAAGGCGAGTGCGAAAGGCAGTACCACAAATGCCAAGATACGGGCAAACACAATACCCCAAAAATAAAAAATTTGCCTATTAACAAACAGTCCACAAACGGCCTATCGGCGCATGTTCATAAGTGAATGGAGAAAACAGGGCCCAATTTTATAATCCAATATGGAATAATCGGAAAACACGTTCTACAAGGATACAGACCTGACAAAAAACGGCAAATTATCCCCTTTACAATCAACGAGTTACGGGCACCCCTATGCCCTGGAATCCTTGTATTATGGGCACTTGCGACCCATAGCCCCAAAACTTACAATAAGAATATTTATTTACAAATAGTGGTTTTTCAGGCCCTAGAAAATCTATAATAAAAACAAGAAATCCACAACGTTTTAACAATCATGTCACCAACCGCCGGCAAGAGGGACGAGCACGACATGACAAACCCGTAGAAAATTGCGATAAGCGTATGGAGGCAACCCATGAAAACAATCCATAAAACATCCGCGATATCATTCTACCTGATCAACTCCGGGTTCAAGGCCTTCAAGAACAGGATCCGCGAGGAGTTGAGCGCCATCTGCAGCATTCCGCTGGAATCCCTCGTGGACGACTCGAGCCTGCAGGTCTATTACCGGAGCGGGGAATCCGCCGACTACGTCGCCGCCTGCATCGCGGGCCCTAACTGCGATTTCGACGACGATTTCGACTTCGCCGACGCCGGATAGTGAGACTTTGCTGGTCGGCGCGGATTATTTGCGTGGGCGCCTTACGGCGCGATAAAAGATGCAACGGCAAAAAAGTTCTGTTTAGGGAATTAGGTGCCGAGTGTCGCCTAGAATATTCTCTCTGTAAAAAAGGAACCCGCGGTGTGCTGCCGCGGGTTTCCTTTATGCGACAAGGGAGGGCTCCATGCCCGCCCTACATATAAATTACTTCTTTTTCTTCTCGTCCTTCTTGTCAGACTTGCCATCCGACTTCTTGTCGGATTCGGCGGTGGGCTGCGCACTGGCAGGCAGGTTACAGCCTTCCATCACGTAGAACTTGCCCTTGCGGACGGTCACGACCTTCGTGTTCGAGTTCGCACCACGCACAAACTTGATTTCGCCGTACACGCTCTCGAACGAGGGCGTGTTGTTCAGGTACTTGGTGAGGCTCTCGGCATTCTTCTGGATACCCGAGAACACGATCTTGGCAGCATCGTAGCTGAGGCCGCTCACCTTGTCTTCGGCGGGGTCCTCACCCCACTTTTCCTTGAACGCCTTCGCGAAGTTATCGAAAGTTTCCTTGTTGCCCGAGATGTCGAGGCCGGGCACGCTGAAGTACGAACTATCCACGAGGTGCTTGCCCTGAATCAAGAGTTCACGGCCGTACCAGCCCGAGGCACCGAGCATGGTGCCCGCAATCTTGTTGTAGGCGACCTGACCCACCATGAGACCCGCATCACCCGGGTTCGTGGAGGGGATAAACACGCCAGGAATCTTCATCGTGGAATCAGCCAGGTAGTCACGACGCTCGCGGGCGTTCACCGCATCAAGGTCGGCTGCACCGCGGGCAATGTTCCTGCGGCGGTTCTCCTGCTTGTAGCGCACATCGCGCAGCAACTTGAATTCGGTCGCGTAGTCGGGGCGGCCTTCCTCGTAACTGCGGAAGGCTACCACGTTGCCGCCGCGACGTTCCACCGCGCGGGTAAAGCTCTGCGACATGGCGGCGCCGTAATCGCCCAGCGGGCTAAGCACCGCAAACTCGCGGATGTCGAGACACTTGGTGGCAAAGTCCGCAATCTTCTGCGCGAGGTTGTCCATCGTGATATTCACCTGGAAAATGTTCGGGCCCATCTTCGCGATGCCGTCGTCGGTCGCGGTCGGGGTGAGCATCGGGATATTCTGGAAGTTGCTGCCGAGCCAGGCGGCAACGGTCGCGGCGGGCGCGCTCATGATGGGGCCGATGACCGCAACGATACTATCCTGGTTCACTGCCTGCTGGGTACGCATGAGGGCGATAGAGGCGTCGGCGCGGGTATCGGCGATGCGGATGCGCACCTTTTTGCCGAGACCGGACTGCTCGTGGGCAAGGTACACGCCCTGCACCGCGGCGGCGCCGAATTCTGCAAAGTCACCCGAGAGCGGAGCGAGCACCAGGATGGTGGGCTTGCCGGCGCCAAGACCCTCGAGGGATTCGAGGCCCTGCTGTGCGGTAGCGGAAAGGTTCTCGGCGACACTGCCGTTCAATACCTTCTTGTACCAGTAGCGGGCAGCGCGGTAACGCTTGGCGTTCTGGCATTCGCGGCCCATCTGGAGCTGCATCCAGCCCACCACGTCCTTGTCGACCGGGTACTTTTCGAGGAGTGCCTGCAGCTGGTCGGCATTCAGGAGGCTTGCCGCAAGTGTCTGGATAGCGACTTCCTTCGTGTGGCTCTTCGCGGCCGGGTTCTTGGTATAGGCGAGAATGCGGAGCATCGCCTCGACACCCTCGTAGACGGAACCCTGCTCGGTAAGCACGATGGCGCGTGCAAGTTCCATGCGCTCGCGGTACTCGGAAGCCACATGGTACTCGAGGAACTTGGAGGCAAGCTTCAGGGCATCGGCACGCTTGTGTTCGCGCAGGTAGCACTCCGTGAGGAGCACGGCAGCCTGGGCACCTTCGTGCTTGCGGAAGTTCTTGGATTCGGAAAGCTTCTGGAGCGCGGGAGCCGCCTCGGCACACTTGCCTTCACGGATGAGGGCCTTGGCCTTCGATACGTCGTCTTGGGCAAAGAGGGCCGTAGCGAACGCGCACACAATGAGAAAAGGTAAGAGTCGATTCATAATAATCTATCGCACTAATCTTCGGCGATGGTTTGAACCACTTCGTGTTCTTTCTTGATTTGTTTCTGCATGGTTTCCGGGAGCTTGGCCCAGTCCATGACATCCACGCGGAATGCAAGACCGCTTTCGGCGAACGCCTTCTCCACCGCAGTCATCGCCTCGAAGGAAAGGGGCCTTTCGGCAATGACGACAAGGTCGAGTTCCGTTTCCGGGGTCAGGTCCACACCCGTGAGCCTGGGACCGTAAGCCCAGACCTCCAGCCCCTCGAAGTGGAGGGAAAGGATGCGCTGGACGGTTTCCAGTTGTTCAGTTTCTAAGCAAAGAGCCATAGTGCGACAAATATAGTTAATGGGGACGGTCGGGAATTGGCACGAGAGGGCCGGAATTGGCACGGTTGGCATGAGGCGTGCCAAAAATGCACAATCTAAAATGTGAGAAAAATCACTTAATTTTGCACAGCAAAATGCAAAATTCGTCTAAAAACGGCATTCGGCGTCTCGCAAGCCCCTGTTTTTGTCATTTTTTGACAAAAAATTGCCCCTTATATGGGAGGCCCTCTCAAAGTTCTTCCCGAAGGAAAAAACAAAAAATTGCGAATTCACTTTACATTTCAAAACCACAAAGCGATAAGGAAGTATGCGATTGATGTATTCCCTTTTTTCCAGCAGCAAGACATAACACTACAGGGGACCCTACGCCGCACCCTGGGAACACGGCGCCACCCCTACCCTTATTCCCATAACTCGATCCCCCTAAACCGGGGCATCGCCACAACACTCATGCCCGACCATCGAGGCCGGGAAAAGGGATTTATGTCTATGAAAAACACCAACACCCCCACCACCAAGTACAACCTCTCCAAGGAACAGGAGCTGGACCTCATCATGGCTATCCGCCAGGGTGACTACAACGCCGAGAACCGCCTGTTCGAAGCCCTCTACGCCTTCATGAAGAAGACGCACGAGTTCGGACCGGACGGCATCACGGGCAAGGCAAAGGTCGGGTACTCCTGCGACTTCGAGACCGCTCTCGCGGATTACGACATCCTCGAGGTCTTCCGCAAGTGCGTGGACACCTACAAGCCGGAGCGCGGCAGCTTCAAGAACCACCTTGCGTTCCGCATGAACATGGCTGCCAAGGACCGCATCCGTAACAAGAGCCATGCCGAAGGTCTGGACAATCCGGACAACGTCGAGCGCATGGACACGCGTTCTGACTACGAGGACACCGATACCGGCGCCCGCGTGGTGAACCTGTTCGACAACACGACCGCCGAATGGTCGGAGGCAAAGGACGCCGATGCGGAAGAACACGACTTCTGCTTCGACCTCATCGACCTAATCGAGGAACACTTCGGCGAGGACAGCATCGAGTTCCGCTACATCGAGCTGTTCTGCAATCTCGGCACGGATGCGAAGAAGCACACCGGCGAGATCTGCGAGGCACTCGGCTGCTCGCGCCAGACGCTCAGCAATATCAAGAAGCGCATCCACGATGCCTTCGGCGGGATGTGGCCGACCGCGGCATAAGTATCTTCTTTGTGGTGAACCAGAAGCGGCGCCCTTTGGGGTGCCGCTTTCTATTTTCAAACTGAAGTTATACGCCGCTTATAATTTATTATTGATTTAGAAGCAAGTAGAACAAGGCGCGAGCCTCCGTAGCGTATTAAACATACGTGAGGAGGCGAGCAACGAAGTTATACGCCGCTTATAAATCGATAACGCGGTCGTTCTGGAGGAGCTGTTCGAAGCTCTGGCGTTCACGAACCACCTTGAGTTCCCCGTTCGTGTACATCGTTTCGGCAGCGTAACGACGGCTATTGTAGTTGCTGCTCATGGCCGCACCGTAGGCGCCAGCGTCATGGAGAATCAAAAGGTCGCCGACCTTCGCCTTCGGGAGCTTGCGCGTCACGACGAAGCCGCCTTCTTCCTGCGTGAACACGTCACCGGATTCGCAGAGCGGGCCTGCCACCACTGCATCGACCGTCTCGTTCAGTTCGCGACCGTCGCGGGCGATGATGGAAATGCCGTGATAGCTGCCATAGAAACTCGGGCGCACCAAGTCGGTAAAGCCGGCGTCCACCAGGTAGAACAAATTATCGCCCTGTTTTTTGACGGCGCGGATTTCAGCCATCAGGTAACCGCTCTCGGCCACCAGGTAACGGCCCGGTTCGACTTCCAGGTGAACATCGTGACCGATGCTCTGCTGAATCTTCTTGCGGGCGTCGTCCCACAGCTTGTAGTAGGC
>JAGAAW010000127.1 GCA_017615055.1 Fibrobacter sp. | reverse complement strand
GTCGCGCATCTTTGAGCGATTCTACCGCGTAGACAAGAGCCGTTCCAAGGAAACTGGCGGAACGGGGCTCGGGCTTGCAATCGTAAAGCACATAGCGGAAGTTCTCCACGCAACAATTCACCTGAATTCGACCGTAGGTATCGGCACCGAAGTCAGGATTGGTTTTAAAGTATGATTCTAGCAATTCTTAAAATGATTGGCTGCCTTGCGCTCCTCATGTTCGGCATGAAGACGATGAGTGAAGGTTTGCAGAAACTCACCGGCGGGCACCTCCGCGCAGTCTTGGGCACCATGACCAAGCATCGTCTGGGCGGGCTCTTGACGGGTACGTTTGTTACGGCTGCCGTGCAGTCCTCGACGGCAACGACCGTGATGACGGTCAGCTTCGTTAACGCTGGCCTGCTTACGCTTTTGCAGGCTATTCCCGTGATTATGGGTGCGAACATCGGTACCACCGTTACGGCGTGGATCATGTCGGTGTTCGGCTTCCAGTTCAACATGAGCAGTTTCGTGTGGCCGTTCTTCGGACTCGGCATTGTACTTTCGTATGTGCGCAAGAATAGCGTGAAGAGCTTCGGCGAATTCGTGTTCGGTTTCGCGTTCATGTTCCTGGGCCTCACGACGCTCCGTGAAAATGCCGTGGCGATGGATCTTTCGCATAACCAGGCGGTTATCGACTTCTTCGCTTCTACCGGTGGCTGGGGCATCTTCAGTACGCTCCTGTTCCTGCTCCTGGGCGGCATCCTTACGATGTGCGTGCAGTCCTCTGCCGCCATCATGGCAATCACGCTTATTCTGTGCAGCAGCGGCGTGCTCCCGATTTACCAGGGCATCGCGCTTGTGATGGGCGAAAACATCGGTACTACGGTGACATCGAACCTCGCGGCGCTCTCGGCGAGTACGCAGGCACGGCGCGCGGCACTCGCGCACATGCTCTTCAACGTGTTCGGCGTGGTGTGGGTGCTCATCATATTCCACCCGTTCGTGAACATGGTCTGCCATCTGGTGGGTTTTGACCCGAACTTTGTCCCGCAAACCGAAGAAGAAATTGCGCATGCGAGCATACGCGTGACCTACGCGCTTTCCGGCTTCCATACGGCGTTCAACATCTGCAACGTGCTGATCCTCATCTGGTTCATCAAGCCGATGGAAAAGCTCATCTGCAAGATTATCCGCGAGAAGGAGGATCCCGAGGATTTCAGCATCAAGTTCATCAGCGGCGGCCTCATGAGTACTGCGGAACTCTCGCTGTTCGAGGCCCGCAAGGAAATCAACCTGTTTGCTGAACGCACTCTCAAGATGTTCCGCTTTGTGCCTGAACTTGTAAAACTGAAGGACGAGAGCGAGTTTGCGAAACTCTTTGCGCGAATTGAAAAGTACGAAGGCATCAGCGACAAGCTGGAAATGGAAATCGGCGAGTACCTGAACAAGGTGAGCGAAGGCCGCCTGAGCCCCGAAAGTAAGACCAAGCTGCAGTGCATGCTCAAGGAAATCTCCGAAATCGAGAGCATCGGCGACGCCTGCTACAACATGGCCCGCGTTCTCAATCGCAAGTTCAGGTGCGGCGAGGACTATACCGAGGATCAGTATGAGCGTATAGACAGTATGATGAATTTCTGCGACCAGATGCTCACCCAGATGCTCCTGGTTGTCGAGAACAAGCCCGAAGCCAACCCGGCGGCTGTCCAGAAACTCGAATTCGAGATTAACGATTACCGCAAGATGCTCAAGGAACTGAACGTGAACGACCTGAATGCGCAGCGCTACAGCTACCAGATGGGCGTGCATTACATGGACTTGATCAATGACTGCGAGAAGCTCGGCGACTACGTGGTGAACGTGGTTGAGGCTCACGTCAACAAGAAGTTCCCTGGATAATTTCCCTATAAACTTCGCGATACGGCGTCATGCTCACTTGCTCGCCGTACTACCGCCCAAAAAATGCACAAAAAAACGGCACCCTCTTGTGGAGGGCGCCGTCTTTAAGTGAGTATGGATTTTAGAGAGAAACCTTGAACGTCTTGTTGCCGACTCTCACGAGGTACATGCCCTTCGCGCCGGTGTACACCTTCTGTACCAAGCCGAGACCGCGTGTGGTGCGGATGACCTGGCCCATGTTGTTGTAGACGGTAATCGGCAGGCCCTGGGCGCCGGAAACTTCGATGTAGTTGTCAGCAGTCCTGTAAACGGCAACCGCAGCGAGGCTTGCCGGGTCGGCAGAAAGTGCTGTCGTAGAAGAAGACTGCGGATTCCACGGTCCCCACGGGTTGGTGCTGCTGGAGGATTGCACCGGGCCAACAACGCTGCTCGAAGAGGCTACGACACTGCTCGAGGAGGCGGCTTCGCTGGAAGAGGAAGTCGGGGTAGAACCGCCGTCGCCCGAGATGACGATGTCGCCGGCATTGGGCACGCCGTCAAAGTAGACGTAGCCACCATCGATCTTGGATTCGAGCGTTGCACTGCCTTGCGTGACAGTGGCCTTGGAGAGGTCGGTCTTTACGCGCAGGGAGAGCGGGTAGTCATAATCAGAGACGTTGTCCTTGATGTTATGAGTCAGCTTGACCGTGATGGTGCTGCCGCTGCTGGAAGCTTCGGCCTTGGCGGCCTTACGTTCCTTGATGTACATGGCGACATGGCCCATCGGAGCCACCCAGATATCCTTGTCGTTCTGCTGGGCCCACTTGAGGCCGTCTTCAATGGCGCTGAGCGGCGTGGGCGAGTAGGTGGCGGATCCGTTATTCTTGTTTTCAAAACCGTGGGTGAGGAATGCGATCCAGCCGCCCTGCTGTACGGCCTTCTGCATGTTGCCCTTGAAGTCGTTCGTGCCGGTGGAACCAGTCATGATAGCGGATGCCATTGTCCAATCGCTAGGACCGTCCTTGCCCATCATGTCGGGCTGGCTCTGCCAGGAACCGTTACAGATACGGCCAATGACGTAGTTCTGCTGCACGGCGCTCTTGTTCGGGACGTTGCAGTTCGGATAAGCGACCGTGATGATGCCGTACTTCTGCTGGATTTTGCCTGCGATAGACTGCTTAGAAGAAGCTTCTTCGCCGCTCATGTTCTGGCCGTGGGTGTTACTGTGGCTAGCGATTTCGTGGCCGTTCTTGGCCATATTGCCGAAACCACTCCAGTCAGGATTCCAGTTCACCACCACGTTGAATGTTCCCTTGTAGCCGTACTTGTCGAACAGCGGAGCGCCGTCGCTTACATGGCTCGGTGCGCCGTCATCAAACGTGAAAGAGGCTGCGCCCTTGCGGAAGCCAGACCATGTAGCGATTTCTACATCCTGGGCGTAAATCATCGATGCGCCCATTGCAAGAACAGCCGCAAGAACCAATTTTTTATCCATACTCAAACACTCCTTTAGTGTTGTTTAT
>JAGAAW010000126.1 GCA_017615055.1 Fibrobacter sp. | reverse complement strand
AGGGAGGGGCCGTCGTACGAGCCCCTCCCTTGTCTCATGAAATACCAGAAGTTCGCCTGAAAAAATTTATTGCATAAAGAAATAGCCCGCATTGCTGCGGGCTATAAACGTTTTATACCAGAAGTTTTAGCCTTATGCACACCGAAGGTGTGCGCGTGCGCTTAATCGCCCCTACTAAAAAAAATCGCCCTGTTCTAGGCGATTATGCGCGCGTTGGGAGGGTCTTAGGGAGGGGCCGTCATACGAGACCCTCCCTAGTCGCTCTATTTGTTGATGGCAGCCAGGAACGCGTCCTTCTTTTCTTGCAGGAATTCCTTGCTGTTGTACTTGCGGATGCGGCGCAGGGCCTGGTCACGCAACTGACGAACACGTTCGTGCGAGATGTTCATGGACTCGCCGACTTCACGCAACGTCTGCGGGGCTTCCTGGTTGATGCCGAAGATGCCGGTGATGACCTTCGCTTCGCGTTCGGGCAGCTGTTCCATCAAGTCGCGAGCGAGCATTTCGACGCTCTGGATTTCGGAATCGGCTTCCGGGTTCGAGGCGCCGGTATCGGGCAGCACTTCGGCGTAGGTCGCCTTGGAGTCTGCCTTCAGCGGGCTGTCGAAAGAAACGCCGCGCTGGCCGATCTGGATGAGTTCACGGATTTCTTCGTTAATCTCTTTACCGCGGCTCTGTTCGTGCAAAGCCTTGCGCACGCGGAGATGCTGGTTTGCCGGCAGGCGGATGAGGTTACCCTGCTCGTTGATGGCACGGGTAATGTAAGCCTTGATCCACCACACGCCGTAACTGATGAACTTGAGACCGCGGGTGTGTTCGAACGATTCAATGGCGCGCACGAGACCCATGGCGCCTTCGCTCACCAGGTCCGGGAGCGGAATGGGGCAGCCGCGGTACTGGATGGCGACCTTCAGCACGAAACGCATGTTCGCGGAAATCAGTTTTTTACGGGCTATCTTGTCACCTTCTTTAGCTTTCTGGAAAAGGATTTGCTCTTCTTCACGGGAAAGGGGAGCGGTCCTTCTAATATCTTCAAGGTAACGCTTGAGGGTGGTATCGGTGGAATCTATATGCATTTTTTATCCTTGCCCCTTAAATATCGCTTTTTTTATTAGCAAGTTACGTGCCAAAAGTGTAAATTTTTCGTGGGTTTTTGAAAAAAGCGGTTTTTGGTGCGTAAAAGGCCTTTCATGGGGCTAATTATTGCTTGTTTTTGTCGTAATTTCTAAAATTTAGTTACAAAATGTAACTAATGTCACGAATTTTGTAAATAGTGCATTGCCGCTATTCCCCTCCTTTTTTTACATCTTATTGTTTGTTTCTATTCTATTTTCGTATATTTTGCCCGTTATGTCAATTAAAGAACCCGATCAATCCGTATGGAACCGTTTTTGGCAGCGCAAGAACGACATGGAGAAGGTGTACCCTTCGTCCCCGTCTGTGCTGAATGCTATTAAGAAGAATTTTAAGCTCCATGGGCTAAAGATCCTGGAAGTAGGTGCGGGTACGGGTCGTGACAGTGCGGAACTTGCAAAGCTGGGTGCAGATGTTTACGTTCTCGACTTTGCAGAAAATAGCCTCAAGATTGTTGATGCACTGCGCGCAAAGGAAAACCTTTACGATAACCTGAAGCTGGTGCGTGGCGATGCGTTTAAGGCTCCGTTCCCGGATTGCACTTTTGATCTGGTGTTCCATCAGGGATTGGCGGAACACTTCAAGGATTCTCTCCCGCTCATCAAGGAGAACTACCGCATCTTGAAGCACGGCGGGTGCTGCCTTTGCGATGTGCCGCAGACGGTTCACCCCTACACGGTCATCAAGCATATCTTGATTGCGATGGACAAGTGGTTCGCCGGCTGGGAAAAGCAGTTCACCATGGGACAGTTGAAAAAGCTCATGGTCGATGCCGGTTTCAGGTGCGAGTACGCCTACGGTGACTGGATGCGCCCGAACCTGTTCTACCGCATGCTTCGCGAGTTCGGGTTTAAGCTCGGGGTGGAACTCCCGAAGTACCCGCTCAACGGTACGGCTTACCAGAAGGTGAAGGATAGCCTGCTCGATGCGATGGCCTCGGTGCCGGTAATGCACTACACGCAGCTCTCTATCGGAGTCATTGGCCGCAAGCCTTAAGTTTTTATGGCACTCAATCCTAAAATAAAGTCGACGCTCATTTTTGCGTTGAAACTCACGGTGACGCTTGTCCCGGCGTACTTTGTGTACCGGAACATTGTCGGTTCGCCGGATTGGGATATCGGTGACTTGTACCGGCTGTTCTCGGTGAAGAGCATTCTGCCGTTCGTGATTGCGCTCGTGTGCCTTGCTATTTCGAACTTTACGGCCTGCCTGCAGTGGAAACTGCTGCTCGAGCGTCAGGGCGTTCACCTGGGCTATGCACGCTTGCTCAAGCTCTACTACGTGGGGCTGTTCTTTAACAACTTTATGCCCGGCAATGTGGGCGGCGACGTGAAGAAGGTCTACGACATCCGCATGCAGGGTGGGCAGGATACGGTAGGCGCGGGCCTTACGGCGACATTCTTTGATAGGTTGTACGGGCTATTCTTCGTGACACTGTTTGCGCTTGCGATGGGAGCCCTGTTCTTTGTGCATGACGATGCGCAGCGTGCGTTCGTGTGGCCTTCCATCTGGATTTTCCTCGGATTCTGCGCCATGTTCGCTGGCCTTTGCAGCAAGCGTCTTGGCCGCCTTGCGACAAACCTCATGTCGCGCTTTTTGCCCAAGAGCGTTGGCGAGAGGCTCGTACACATGTTTGAGCGTTTTAGGCATTTCCGTTCGGTAAAACTCTGGGCGCAGATTTCTGCCTTGTCGTTTGCGACGCAGTCGCTTCGCATTCTGGTGCACTTTTTTTGCGGTATCGCCGTGGGCGTGGAACTTTCGGTTTCGTGGTACTTCTACTACATTCCGCTAGTTGCCATTGTGAGCGCGCTCCCGATATCGATTGGCGGGTTCGGCCCGCGTGAACTCTTGGCGCAGTCCCTGTTTGCCCGTGCCGGGGTGGCAAGCCTAGAATCGGTTGTCATTCAGCTGCTCGCGTATTTCGTGAGCCTGGTCTTAAGTCTATTTGGCGCGTTCGTGTTCCTGCTGGGAGGGAATGCGGATAGTGCAGGCGGTCAGGAACAGAAGTCCTGATTTTATTATAGAGCGGGTGCAGGGGAGATGGCACCCATTCCATCGAGGTAAATATGGATGCCGAGGGCATCTTGCATGGTCTCAATGCAGACCAGCGTGCGGCCGTGTTGCACGACCACGAAAAAAATGCACAGCTTTTGATACTTGCGGGGGCGGGCTCGGGCAAGACTTCGGTCTTGACCAAGCGCATCCAGTACCGCATTGCGATGGGCGTGAATCCCGAGAACATCCTCGCGCTCACGTTTACCGCAAAGGCGGCATCTGAAATGCGGGAGCGCGTGCAGAAACTTTTCCCGGGGGCGCCTGTCCGGCTGTGTACGTTCCATTCGCTGGCACTCTACATGCTCAAGCAGAAAATCGGGGAGCGTTTTGCGTACGAGATGGTCGGGTTCAAGAAGCCCCCTGTACCGCAAGATTCCCCAGCGGAGGACTTTGTAGAAAGCCTGGTGCGGCAAAGGATTCCGGCGAAGGAACTTGACCGCGAGCGCCTCTTTGACGATGCGTTCCCATCGTCGCTCAACACGCGGCTCGAAAAATTGCGGGCCACTGTACTCGAAAGCGGGCAGGTGGTATTCGAGGACCTGATTTACCTCGCGATTCGCCTGCTCGAGAATCACGAGGAGGCGCGTGCGCATTTCCATAGGCAGTGGACAGAAATCCTGGTGGATGAATACCAGGACATCAACCCGTCGCAGTACCGCATGGTGAAGGCGCTTTTGGGAGAACGCAAAAGCTTGTTTGTCGTGGGCGACGACGACCAGGCAATATACGGGTTCCGCGGTGCAGACATCGGGAACATCAACCGATTTTGCGATGACTTCAAGGATAGCACGCTGATTCGTTTGGAATGGAACTACCGCTCGACCTCAAGCATATTGCACCTCGCGAACACGATATTCGAGAACAAGCCGCTCCGGCTGCGGAAGGTGTTGCGTGCGGGTAACCCGAACGGCTCTCACGGGAATCCGCTGTTCAGGGAGAACCGTGAACCCGAGGTGTGGGTATCGGAGAACCCCATCGAGGAGATGATGAAGATTATCTGCAAGATCAAGGAATTGCGGCAGGCGTACGACCTTGCGTGGAAAAACTTCGCAATCCTCGTGCGGTACAACCGCCAGCGAGCCTATTTCGAGGAGGTGCTGCGCGATGCCGAACTCCCGGTTGCAGGTGCCGAGGCGGGCGAGGGCGAACTGGTGGAAGATGGTATCCATATAGAGACAGTGCATGCCTCCAAGGGGTTGCAGTATGCGGTAGTGTTCTATGCGGGTCTTGCCGAGGGGCTTACGCCCGGGGAATGTACCGGCAGTGCAAAACAGCGAAAAAGGCAACTGGACGAAGAACGCAGGCTCTATTATGTGGGGGTAACACGTGCCGAGGCATACCTGATTTTGTTATATTGCAAACAGCGGTTTTGGAAGGGTAGACTCCGTAGCTACAGAAAGTCCAGGTTCCTGCCCCGAAAGAACAGCCTTAATCCGGAATTTAAAATGCCTGTTATTTTGTTCAAAATATATGTTGTCGTTGTGGTGCTCTCGTACATGTTTATCCACATCCTGGCACTGCCTTTTGTGCGCATTGTCCATCGGGGGCAGATTGGCCTCTGGATAGACAGAAAGATCCAGTGCTTCGGCAGGTTCTGCATGAAGGTGCTCCGCATCGACCTTTCCATCGAGGACCAGGCAATCCTTTCGAAGGTTGACTGGAGCAGGCCGGTGTTCGTGATGGGCAACCACAATTCGTATGCGGATATCCCGATAATCTTCCTCGCGATTGAACGCACTATCGGGTTTATCGCGAAGACGGAACTGCACATGATTCCCTTCCTCAACTTCTGGATGAAGGAGATAGGCTGCGTGTTCGTGAACCGCGAGAAGGGTGGCGGTGCAGCGCTTATCCGCGAGGCTATGGCTCACGGTCGTGCACCGAGGCTATTCATTTTCCCCGAGGGGACGCGTGGCAAGGATGAAAACATGGTGCCGTTCAAGAGCGGCGGCTTTAGGCTGGCGCTCGAGGCGGAGGCGACTATATTGCCCGTGTTCATCAAGGGCTCGGGCTTTGTGTGGGAACACCGCAAAGATGCTAAGCGCAAGAAGGTCTCGGTGAAGGTCCTGGAACCGCTCGACGTGAAGGCGATGCTTGCCGAGTATGCGCACCTGGATGCCCGCAAGGACTTGATGCGCATTGTTCGCGAACGGATGGAAGCGGCGGTATGATAGGCGTATTTGATTCCGGCTTTGGCGGACTCACGATCCTCCGCGACTTGAAGAAGGCCCTGCCGGTTTACGACTTCTTGTACCTGGGCGACAACGCGCGGGCGCCTTACGGGTCGCGCAGTTTCGAAACCATCTACCGCTATACGCTGGAATCGGTCCGCACGCTCTTTGCCCGCGGCTGCCCGCTGGTAATACTAGCCTGCAATACGGCGTCGGCGCGGGCGCTCCGGAGCATCCAGCAGCAGGTGCTGCCTTTTGAGTTCCCGGACAAGAGGGTGCTGGGCATTATCAGGCCCACGACCGAAGAGATTGGCAAGTTCAGTAAGACGGGCCACATCGGGATTTTTGCTACCGCGGGTACGGTTTCCTCGAATAGCTACGCTATCGAGATAAACCACTTTTTCCCGGAATTGAAGGTTACCCAGCACGCTTGCCCCATGTGGGTGCCGCTGGTGGAATGCGGGGAGGCGGGTACCGAAGGTGCGCGCTTCTTTGTGAAAAAGGACGTCGATGCCCTGCTGGCCCAGGATCCCGAAATCGATACGGTGCTCCTGGCCTGCACGCACTACCCGCTTTTGGAACGTGAAATTCGTGCCGCACTGCCACCGCAGGTTCGGCTCGTTTTCCAGGGCGATATCGTGGCGGGCAAGACTCTTGATTACCTAAAACGTCACCCGGAGATGGACGAACGGCTCTCGAAGGGCGGCAAGACGAAGTATTTGACCTCGGATACTGCCGAATTTTTCGAAAAAGGGGCGTTTTTGTTCGGAATTGAGGGAATTTCGGCAGAGTCGGTGGTCTTGTAGACCATAAAAATGTACATTGCGAATGTAACTGACGAACCTGTTTAGGTCCGCTTGTGTTTTTTTTATCATAGTGAGTAGAAAATATGCCGAAGACTCAGATCAATCTCGAAGGTTGGCAGGATTACCGTGGCAATGCCGCTGGTAGCCTGCTTTACGTGGAAACAAGCCATCAGACCGAAATGCCTGTTCGCGACCAGCTGAACGAAAACGAGAAGGGCTTCCTTTACGAGCCGAACTACGAAACCAGCACTTACGGCCTCATGAGCTGCTACAACGTGAAGAACATCAACGCCATTGTGCGTGCCAAGAGCCGCTACATCCTTTTCGGAACCCGCTACGAAGGCCTGAGCGATACCGAAATGCGCAACAAGTACCTCATCATGGGTTACATGCGCATTGACAAGATCAAGGACGTGCGTACCCGCCATATCCAGCGCTTCATGTCTAATCCGGAACTCCAGGAACCGGAATGCATGCAGATGGAACACAACTGGGCGGTCTACGGCCCGATGCACTTTGTGTCCATGGACGATTCCTTCCTCGTGACCGACGAAATCCTCAAGGAATGGGGCTACAAGGGTCACGCCAGCCGCCAGCTCAAGGCAGTGTTCCAGAAGGAACACCTGGACCAGATCCTTTCGTACCTGGATTCCAAGGAAGACAAGATTGACGAGTACATCGCCATCGTCGACGAATTCAAGGAAGCCCTCGCCGAAGGGTAATGCGATTTTCGCGCAATAAAAAAGCGGGCTAAAGCCCGCTTTTTTTATACCTCACTTTTATATTACTTCGCTGCCTTAATGGTCGAGGACTGTGTCCTCACAATATACATGCCCTTCTTGAGGTCAAGGCGGAGCGTGCCGTCTGCATTGAGTGCCTCGCTCTTGATGCCTGTCCAGAGGAGGTTGCCGTTCAGGTCGAACACCTTGGCTTCCTTGTTCAGGTCATTTGCGGCGAAGTTCGTGCGGCTGCCCTTGATGGCGTTTGTGTTAGAAAGGAATACGACAGTCGTGATGGATTTTGCCGGTGCGTCAATGATGGTGCCTGCGGTAATGGTCTTGCTCTTATCGCCACTTTCGGTAGACTGCACGGCATAGAGCGGATCGTAGCCGTTCACGGAGAAGACCAGGTTCTGTGCCGAGCCCTTGTTGATGGCGACTACCGTAAGGGAATCGCTATCGGCACTGCGGAAAGCGACCGTGTAGAGGTTGCTGCCGTCGGTGGTGGAACTCACTACGCTCCAGCCCGGGTTCACGAACTTGGAGTAATGGCGCATGGCGTGGTATTCCGGGAAAATCTTGACTTCAGCGGCTTCGCAAACATACCTGCCGCTGCCATCGAGATCCCAACCGGCACCGGGGCAAACGCCAATCAGCTGTGCGTGGTAACCCCAGAAAAGCTGCCAGGCGATGTAGCCAGAAAGCTGGCCTTCAGTGAAACCTATTTGCATAATGTGGGCGAGTCCGAGCATGTCCTGTTCGCGAGGTTCGTCGAGCATGGGGCAGAATTCTGTCATGACGATCGGCTTGCCCTTGCCGCCGTAAGAACCGGCAATCGCGCTCATGGCCTTGCTGAAGTTTTCGGGCTTTAAGTAGTTGTCGCCAGAGTTGTCATGGTTATCGCCGGCGTGGTACAGGTGGTAGGCGTAACCATCCAGCTTGTTATTGTCGAGTGCCTTGGCGTATTTCTCAAAGTTGCTGTAGCCGATGCCGAGCGGTTCGGGGCCGAGGATTTTTGTTTTGCCCTTCACGGCGTCGTAGACGGCGTTCAAGGCTTCCTTGTAGCCTGCGACTTCGCTAGTTTCTGTCGGTTCGAAGAGCGTTTCTTCGTAGGTGGCTTCCATGTCCGGTTCGTTCTGGAGGCTGATGTAGTCCGGAGCAATGCCTGCGGCGGCGTAGGCTTCGATGCTCTTTTTCCACCAGTTGGCGAAGTCGGTGTAGGCGTATGCGCCGTAGGCGTCGCCGTTAGCCTTCTTCAAGGTCTTGTCCGATTTGGAATGGCCGTCCTGACCGTTGAGGCTTCCGCTCGGTTTGAGGCTTGCCGGGGCAGACCAGCTGGACATCTGGATTTTCATGTGGTCGCCGAGGCGGGCCTTTGCTGCCGTGACAATGTCGATGTCGTCCTGCAATTTAGAGGCGTCTTCGTCCTGGTACCAGTTACCGATACGGAGCAGCGAAAGGTTTAGTCCCGTGAAGGCCGTGTCGAACAGGGCTTCCTGCTGGTCTTCGGGGAGGTTCTTGATCCAGCTTTGGTAGTAGACGCTTGCGGCGCCAAAGCCGAGAACTTCTTGCTTTGTTGCACTCGGATCTACGGTAATATTCGCGGCTGTCGCAAGCGACGCCGAAGCAAGGGCGGCTGTAGCCGCCGTCATGATTTTCCTAAACATAAACACATCCTTTAAAAAATTCTAGTAAGCGCCTTCGCCCTTGAACACGACCTTGAACGTCTTGAGGATTAGCTTGAAGTCCTCTCCGAGCTTTCCGTCACGGCGAATGTAGTCGTTGTCAAGGCGCATCTGGCCTTCAAAAGAAATATTGCTACGCCCGCTCACCTGCCAAATACAGGTAAGACCGGGGGTCACGGACAGGCGCATGCGGTGCCAAGGTTCGTATTCCGCCACCTCGGAAGGGATAGGCGGACGCGGACCCACGATAGACATGTCGCCCTTGATAATGTTGATGAGCTGCGGGAGTTCGTCGAGGCTGAACTTGCGCAACACGTGCCCGAACGGGTAGATACGCGGATCGTTCTTCATCTTGAACGTCTTGCCGCCCGTCTCGTTCTGGGCCATCAGTTCCTTTTTGCGTTCCTCGGCATCTACGTACATGCTGCGGAACTTGTACATGGTGAACAGCTTGCCGTTTCGCCCCACGCGGGTCTGCTTGAATATGACCGGCCCCTTGTGGTCACTAATCTTGACTGCTGCGGCGCAGAACAGGAGAATCGGGGAGAGGACAACCAGGGCGAGGCTCGAGCAGGTAATGTCGACAACGCGCTTGATGGCGTGGCGGTACTTGATGGTGTGCGGGTGCTGCCAGATATGGTCGAGGTTCAGGCGCTCGAGCGAGAAAAAGCTTCCGTTGGTGCTGTTGAACTTCTTGAGGGCTTCGTCCATTTCCAGGTTATCCTTTTCCTGGAGCCCGGTGTAGAGGTACGCCTGGAATATGGGGCTCTTGGGCTTGTGACGGAGCGCCTGGATAAGGCCTGCGTCGTTCAGCTTGTGGAGGATTTCCTTGCGGATGGATTCCAGCGTGTTCATGTCGGAATTGAGGAGAATAATCCCGATACCGCTCTCGTCGGTCAGGTACCCGAGCACGTCGATGAACCGGAGGTGCGAGAACATGGTAAGTACGCTAATGCGCCAGGTCTTTTCAACAATGCGCGAGGGACGGCCCCAGCCAAAGAAGTCGTACTGGTGCGAATAGACCTTGATGAACAGGAATGGCCTGCGGGTGCGGTTCGCCCTCAGGAATTCCTCGTTAAGGCGCGTCCTGAAAAGACGTGCCGGGTAGACAATGTTCTTGAGCCTTTGCTCGTTTAGAATGTCGCTTATCGCCGGATTGGAGATTTGCTGTTCCATGCAAATAAATATAGTATTTCTTTATATTATATTTTCTTTCAGGTTTATAGGTGGAAATAGAGGAGGCTCTATGAAACGTTCTGCTTTAGCATTCGCGGCAGTCCTTTTTGCCGCATTTTCGGCAAATGCCAGCAATTCGATTACTCCGGAGGCTCCGGAAAAATTGAATGGATGCTACCAGATTTCAAATGCTGCTGAACTTTATGGTTTTGCCGCTATCGTGAACGGAACCCATAATTTTACCAAGGACAAGTCTGCCTGTGGTAAGCTTACTGAGGATATCGTTGTCAACAACAGGGTACTGAAGAACCTTTGGGACGAAGATCCCGATTTTGCCCCTTGGAACCCGTTGGATACCTTTGCGGGTACGTTTGATGGCAATGGGCATACGATTTCGGGCCTTTACCTGGACTTGTCCAAGGTAACCGATGCTCCGAATATTGGCTTTATCCGTGTGCTGGTCGCAAATCCCGACCCCGAAAAACCGACGGTCATAAAGAATCTGGGAATTGTCGATTCCTATTTCAGTGTGAAGGCGCATACGGGTTCGCTCGCAAGCATTTTTGTAGCTGAAGTGATTGATTCCGATTCGGAAGATGACAGGGATTCATACGCCCAGATTATCAACTGCTACAATCAGTCTGTTGCTGACTATGATGGCTATGGTGAAATTTCTTACTTGGTGGAAGATGTAGGTGACCATGTTGTACTTTCTATAGAGAACAGTTACAATGCAGAAGACGGGCATTTGTATAGCAGCAATTCGGGAACTGTAAACGTCAAGAATTCCTACCAGGTGGATTACAAGCAATCGATGGATGCGAAAGGCGTTATGCATGTGACCGAGGCGCAATTTGAAAATGGTACAGTGGCATTTGCCTTGCACGAGGCAAGCCGTATTTGGGGGCAGTACGCGTACTATGATGATTACCCGAATTTTTCAGGTGTAGTCGAGAACTCTACGGCGGGCCGCTATAACGTGACGTTCCATACCTACGAAGGCGATGAGGCTACTTATCTCAATAACTACATCTCGGGATTTTTTTATGACTTGCCCGATACGGTAATCAGGGAAAATACGGCATTCCTTGGCTGGTTCCAGGACAAGGAATTCAGCGGAAAAAGGGATACAGCCATTAGCACCAGCATGTCGGGCGACCTAGAATACTGGGCGAATCTAAAGGATATCTATACAATAACGTTCCATCTCAATGGCGGCAGTTTTGATGCGGCCTGGTCTGCAAATTATGGATACTGTTCTTATCGTTATGATAATGATTTTGCCGTTTGTAAATACCTTGAAGGCTTGCGTCGTTCGCTACCGACTGATGGTATAAATGATATTAACAGGGCTGGCTATTTCCTTGTCGGGTGGTACGATAATGAAGCGCTGGAGGGCGAGCGCATAACAGCGATGACCGCTAAGGATGTTGGCGATAAGGACTTCTATGCAAAATGGTTTGAACTGAAAACTCCTGCGTTAGATGCAAATGACAGCTGTTATGAAATCTCGGATGTTGCGGAGCTTTACGGTTTTGCGCGAATTGTCAATCGCGCTCACTATTATAGCGAAACTATATCGCAATCGCATCTTTGCGGCAAGCTCACGAATAATATTGTGGTAAATGCGAATGTCCTAAAACGTGATGGAACGCTTGATGAATCTAGGGTAAATGAGTTTATGCCCTGGTCACGAATTGATGGCTCCCTGGCGCTCTTTGATGGTCAGGGGTATAAGATTTCGGGCTTGTATGTTACGGAAGGTGCAGGATTGTTTACGGGACTTTCTCCTTCGGATAGGGAGAAAGAAACCGTTATCCGTAACTTGACCATTGATGATTCTTACTCGGAAGGCAGCGGCATAGTTGGCTATGCGGAACTTCCGCTGACATTGGAAAATTGTCACTTTAAAGGCTATATCGATGGAGCGACGGCCGGGCTTGTCGCGATTGCCGATACTACACTCATTATAAAGAATAGTAGCCATCAGGGGAAAATGTCTGGAAAGGGCCGCGGCTATATGGGCGGCCTTGTGGGTACTAGCTATACCAACTTGGTGCTTATGCAGAATTTCCATGAAGGTTCCATGGAACTGGTGCCGGATACGGTAATCAGTGAATCCAATGGAACGACTTATGTTAATGAGTATTCTATTAGCGCTGGGACTCTGGTCGGTCACCTTCTCGGTAGTGCCTATATCGCAAATAACTACAGTGTCTCTGACATTGAAGGCACTGGGTCAGGTATGGTCGGTGGATTGATTGGTTCTGCCGCGAGTGTGTCTATGCTAGTGTCTAGGAAAGATGCTGTGCACTACCGCCCGCTGGAGTCCTTTATCATCAACAATTACAACAAGGGCACGTTCTCGGATAGGTATAAGTACTATATGGGCTCTGACAAGTGGATTATTGATAACACCTACTATTTGTCTTCGGCTAGAATCGAAGATGATAGAGTCCAGGCAGTTGAGGAGAGCGCTTTCGAGGATGGCACGCTCGCTACCGCCTTGCACGATTATGTGCAGAAGGATTCCTTGGGTAATGTGGTTGTCGGTGGCATCAATGGCGATGTCTGGAAGCAGGGCGATTACTACCCGGTGTTTGGCCAAAAGGAAGAACGTAATGTTGCCGTTCTTCACATGGATACGACTTTATGCAAATATATTTTCTACACGCCGGGAGAGACTGTTGCTTTGCCGGTGCTTGAGCAGGAAGGGTATAGATTCTATGGTTGGTACAGGAATCCAAAATTCACGGGCGAGCCTGCTACCGAAATTGCATCGACTGATTCGGGTAACCTGGATTTCTACCCGGAATGGAGTAGAATCTATTTGCGTGTTGTAGTTGAGATGAATGACCGCTATTGGGGTGAAGTCAGGATTAACAATTCGTGGTCTTATGAATATGGGCGTGTCAGTGAATGGGTTGAATATGGGAAAACGGTCTATGTAGAAGCTATTCCTGATAATGGTTATCGTTTTGTACAATGGGACACGATATGCGGAACGAAATCTTACTGCAGCTTTGTTGTGAAGGAAGATGTTAACCTCGTAGCAACCTTTGAAAAGGCGCCTTCGAGCAGTTCCGTGGCTTCTAGTTCCAGTGAGGCATCCTCTTCGAGCGTGGCGTCGAGTTCTTCTGCGGAACCTCCAAAGTCGAGCAGCAGTTCTGCGAAATCATCTTCAAGCGTGTCGAGCAGTTCTTCTGCAAAGTCGTCTTCTAGCGCGAAGTCCAGTTCCTCTGCGAAGAGCAGCAGCTCTTCGGCGAAATCCTCCAGTTCCAGCGGTGACAAGGATGCCTTGCCGGCATTCTCCCGTGTGCCGCAGTTCAGCGTGAGCGTTATAAATCGCAACCTGCAGGTGGCGGGCGCCCGCGTTGGCGACAGGTATGTACTGTTCGACATGCAGGGCAACGTAGTGCTCCGCGGGATTGTAAATAGCGCGAATTTCAACGTGATGGTGCCTGTTCCGGGTAGTTTTGTGCTCCGGATAGGGCTTGGAACCCGCAAGGTGACTGTAGGCTACTAGCGTAAAATTCTATATTGTGTCTCCGAAAAAATTTAAAATGGAGACGCAATATGCTGCGTATTGGCTTAATTGGTACTGGAACCGTCGGTGGCGGTGTCATTCAGATTCTTGAACAGAAGATTGCCGAGTACAAGGAAAAGCTCGGTGTCGAACTCGAACTCGCCTGCATCTGCGCGAAGTCCGAAGAAGAAGT
>JAGAAW010000125.1 GCA_017615055.1 Fibrobacter sp. | reverse complement strand
TTTCGGGGTTCTTGGTCCAACCGTAAACGCCGATATAGCCGTAAGAAGCGCTACCGGTCTTGGTATACTTGTAATCGACCGCGAAATTCTTGGTGGTATGGCTAATGCCGTTGCCATTGTACTGGTAACCCACGCGGGTCAAGTAGTCACTGGATCCGCTCCAGTTTGCCTTGAAAGTACCATTGTCATAGTAGGTCATCGAGGCGTTACCACCCTGGTACCACTGTTCGTAGCCCCAAGGGGTTCCGCTAATGGATCCGACCTGGTTGCCAGAAACTTGGCGACCATTTCCAGAGTGACCCATGTTGTCGTTACAGGCATCTGCAGCGAATGTTGAAGTTGCTAGCCCAAACACCAAGGCTAAGCCGAAACCGGCCAAAGAAGATTTTTTCATAAAGTTACTCCTGTTTGTTTCCCTGTCCACAACCTGCACATAAATCTACTCTTGAAAAAACGCCATATTAAGGAAAATAAAGACAAAGCGTTGTTGTAAACTTCAACGCCTCAAAACACACAAAAATGGCATTTTGTGTAAACTTTTTGGGAAAAACTATTTCACGATGTAGGAGCCGGGTCTACCGAATTTCGCTAGGACCGCGCTATTCACGCTTGTCCCCGCGGCTACAAAGATGCTGCCCAGTACACGCCCCTGCAAGTCGAAAACCATCAGGGTGCGGTCAGCGCCGCTTACGCGGGCAACAAGCGGAAGGACTGTCGTGGAACTCGATTCGGGAGTTGCGGAGCTGGATGACAGCACTTCGACTCTTTCGGCGGCGAAACTCAGATAAGTATAGTCGATAGAACCCCTAGCATCGACAAAAGCATTGACTGCGGCCATCACATCGGTCAATTTGCCAAATTTTAGCACGGCGGGCTTATTGATTCCCTTGCCATCAGGAACGCTATCGGCCTGCCCCGCAAAGAGTTCGTCAAACTTTCTAAAATGGGCCGAAACATCGATATGGCCACATTCACGGGGAGTTTCTCGAATGCTATAAAAGAGCAAAGATTGGGGCCACCCCTGCCATGCTACACGAACCGTATATTTTGCACCGTCAACCTCATATTCGCCAAAGGTCTTTCCAACTTGAATCGGATAGTTCCAGTCATCCACAATGAAAAATTCGTCATAGGGTTCCGTCAGCCAGCCATGGACACCGATTAAATATTCACCATAGCCAATCGTCTTTGTGTACTTGTAATCCAGCGAGTAATTCCAATCCGCATGATCCACGCCTTGGGGACTGTCCCAATAGCTATACCCAATACGAGCCCCAAAATCCGGGTTTCCATACCATTCAGCCTTGAAGGTTCCGTTATCGTAATAGGTCATGGAATTGCCCTCGGGGTCCGCATCCGGAGACCACACTTCGAAACTCCACGGAGTTCCGCTAATCGAATCCCTCTGACTCCCGGCTATAAGGTGGCCCGCATCTAAGCGGACCATATCTTCGGCAGTGCAGGCATCAGCCGCATAAACAGACGCGGCAAGCCCCATTGCAACGGCTATGCAAAACTTCATATATCCTCGCTTCTTTTTCTAACCCATTTTTAGCACATAAAATTTATATCAAATCCCGCGACATGTCACTATATATAAAGAAAATGATGTTGTTCTTCAAAACAACATCATTCCTTATGGTTTAATTTCAGCCCGCCCCGAAGCTAAATCGGGGCCAGGAGGCTATTCTTCGTCGTTTGCCGGCACACCAATCTGCTGTTCCGGCTTGTCTTCAATCTTTTCTACAGAATCGTCGTCGACTTCGACACCCTGCACGTGGTCGAAGGTTTCCTTCGCCTCGGCGCTATCCTGCTCGATGTCTTCCACGCTCGGGAGCGCGGTAGCATCTTGCACCATGTCGCCGTCACGCAGGCTAATCGCCTTCACGCCCTGGGCATTGCGGCCCGTAAGGCGGATGGATTCAGCCTTGATGCGGATAACCTGGCCTTCCTTACTTGTGATAATCAGGTCGTAGTCGTCAGCAACGCTATCGACAAACACGGCGGGGCCGACCTTGTCAGTAACGTTCAGGTTCTTCACGCCCTTGCTGCCGCGCTTGGTAATGCGGTAGTCCGAAGGTTCGCTGCGCTTGCCGTAGCCCTTCTCGGTAATGGTAAGCACCTTGTTGCCCGACTTGAGCCACAATAGCGAAATAACCTCGTCGTCCTTGCCGAGCTTGATACCGCGAACACCGTGAGTGCCACGACCCATCGGGCGGAAGCAGGTAATCGGGAACGTGACCGCCTGACCGTTGCGGGTCGCAAGCATCAGAAGGTCGTTCGGAATCGGGCGGCCTTCCACCGGGGCGTCTTCGTTCTCGGAAACTTCTGCTTCTTCGGCTTCGTTTTCGGCAGCGGAATCGGTGTCGTCGCCCGCATTCAGTGAGGCCTTGTATTCCTCTTCCGACATGCCCACGAGCAGCACCTTCACGAGTTCGTCATCTTCGTCAAGCGTAATGGCGTTCACGCCGGCCTTGCGCGGGCGGCTGAACAGTGTAAGGTCCATCTTGTTGATGATACCCTTCTTGGTCGCAAACACCAGGCAGAAGTAACCACCGAACTTGCGCACAGGCACAATCGCCTGCACCTTTTCGCCTTCGGTGAGGCCCACAAAGTTCACGATCGGGCGGCCCTTGCCGCTGCGCGTGCCTTCGGGCAAGCGATAAACTTTGGTCCAGTAGGCGCGACCCTTGTTGGTAAACACGAGCAGGTAGCTGTGCGTGCTTGCCGTAAAGATCTGGTCCACGTCGTCTTCTTCCTTGAGGCCGGCACCAATAATGCCCTTGCCACCACGGCTCTGGGTCTTGAACGTGTCGATCGGGAGGCGCTTGATGTAGCCTTCCTTGCTCAAGGTAATCACCTGTTCCTCTTCGGCAATCAGGTCTTCGTAGTCGCTGTCATCGACAGATTCGCCAATGGTGGTGCGGCGGTCGTCGCCGAACTTGTCCACGACTTCGTCGAGGCGCTTGAGGATAATCGCAATGCGGCGTTCGCGCTTAGCGAGGATATCTTCGAGGTCGGCGACCGTCACGATGAGTTCGTTGTATTCCGCTTCCAACTTTTCGAGGTTGAGGCCCGTGAGCTGGGATAGTCGCATGTCGACGATTGCCTGCGACTGGATTTCGTCGAGGCCAAAGCGGTCTTGCAGGCTCTGCTTCGCGATTTCAGTCGTCTTGCTCGCCTTGATGATCTGCACCACTTCGTCGATGTTCTGCGTAGCAATGCGCAGGCCCTCGATAATGTGGAGGCGCGCCTTCGCCTTATTCAAGTCGAACTGCGTCGAGCGGGTTACCACATCCATGCGGTGGTCGATGTAAATCTGGATAAGGTCCTTGAGCGTGAGGAGCTTCGGCAGGTTGTTCACGAGCGCCAGGTTGTAGATGCTGAACGTCGTCTGCAACTGCGTGTACTTGTACAGGTTGTTGAGGACCACCTCGCCCACTGCATCGCGCCTGAGTTCAATAACGATGCGGATATCCTTCGCCGATTCGTCGCGGATATCGGTGATGCCGTCCACGCGCTTTTCGCGAACGAGGTCTGCAATCTTCTTGCAGAGTTCGGACTTGTTCACCATGTAGGGGATTTCAGTCACGATAATGCGCGGCTTGCCCTTGGAATCAATTTCAATGTCGGTGCGGGCACGAACACGCACGCGGCCGTGGCCCGTGAGGTATGCATCGCGGATACCCGCACGCCCGCAGATGATTGCACCGGTCGGGAAGTCCGGGCCGGAAACATACTGCAAAAGTTCTTCGCCCGTAATTTCGGGGTTTTCCGCCACCGCGTGGATGGCGTTCGCAATTTCGCGCAGGTTGTGCGGAGCCATCGAGGTCGCCATACCCACGGCGATACCCGTAGTACCGTTCACGAGCATGTTCGGGAGCACGGACGGGAGCACCAGCGGTTCTTCGAGCGATTCGTCGAAGTTCGGGCCCATGTCCACGGTGTCCTTCTCGAGGTCTTCGAGCATCAGGGCACCCATGTTGTTCATCTTCGCTTCGGTGTAACGCATTGCGGCGGCACCGTCACCGTCGATGTTGCCGAAGTTACCCTGGCCAAACACCAGCGGGTAACGCAACGAGAAATCCTGTGCCATGCGGACGAGCGTCTCGTAAACAGCGGAGTCGCCATGCGGATGGTACTTACCGATTACATCACCCACGATACGCGCACTCTTGACCGTCGACTTGTTGGGAACCACGCCCAACTTGTGCATACTGTACATCACGCGGCGGTGCACCGGCTTAAAGCCGTCACGTGCATCCGGGAGCGCACGCGCCACAATGACGCTCATGGAGTAGCGGAGATAGCAGTCCTGCATGTCCTTTTCGATAAGGCTCTTGAACTGCGTTCCTGGTACCATTTCTTCTGACATTCGTTATCCTCTTAGTGATTAACCGTTTCCGGCCAACATCTCGTTTATTATTTTCAAACTTTTTTCATCCGTCTGGTCAACACGGTGCGGGGTGACCGTCGCATAGCCCTGATGCATCAGGTAGTCATCGCTATCGGTCGGCTGTTTTTCCCAAAGTTTATCGCCATCGAGCTGCCAAAGGGAGCCTTCACACGTGTAGTGGTCGGTAAACATGCCCTGCGCCATCGTACACGCACGGAACCCCTTGAACGCGGCGGGTTCGACCTTCGGGAAGTTCACGTTCCAGAATACGCCCGCGGGGATTTTTTCGTAAGAGCGGTCCTGCACCACATGCACCGCAAATTCCTCCGCGACAAGGGACATTCCCTTGTCGGAGCCGTGCAAAGAAAGCGCAATTCCCGGAACGCTCCAGAGGGCAGCCTCGCGAGCCCCGGCGACCGTGCCTGAATAAAGCGAAGACACTCCCGAGTTTTCCCCGATGTTTATGCCCGAAAAACACACGTCAAACGGACCCGGACCGCGCCCCTCGGTTTGTTCAAGCCCGAAGGCGGCATAGTGCCCGAGTGCAAACTTCACGCAGTCGGCAGGGGTCCCGTCCACAGAAAACGCCCTGTAACCGCCCTCAGACGGGCATTCCTCGATACACAGGGGGCGACGCAGCGTAAACGCATGGGAAACCCCGCTCTGCTCCATTTGCGGGGCAAACACGAAAACCTCCCCATAGGGAGCAAGTGCACGCGCCAAAGCGTGCATATTCGCGCTATTTACCCCATCGTCGTTCGTGATGAGGATACGCGGTTTCCGAAGGCTTTGCATACTGCCCGAAATATAGAAAAATCCCCAGAATTTTAAGAAAAATAACAGATTCCCGGGCAGCAATTTCGGACTATTTCCGAATGGCCCTAAACAGCGAATCCAGGCGCCCCGAAAGCTGCCTCGCACCCTCGCGACTGAGGTGGTCCGTATTGAACGCCATGTCCGATGTATAGTCGTGTTTTCCCATCTTGTTTTCGTCCAAAAGGACAACATTCATTTTCGCAGCAAGTTCCAGAAGATCCCGTGCTATCGGGCGTTGAACGCCATAGACCCCATACACACCCGTTTCCGCGTAAGCCGGATTTTGCGGTGCTACCAGGAGTACCACCTGAATACCCCTTTTATTCGCCATCAGGACAAGTTTCCTCAATATCGCCATATTGTTTATGACCAAGGGCGAATCCAGCGTATGCAACTTGGAATTGTTCAGGACCGTAGCCTCACCCCACCCTCCCGAAGGAAGCAAGAATTCGTCAAAACTGTATGGGAGCATCTGTTCCAGCCTTGTCTTGAACGACTCCTCTACGAGGGAAACAAACCCTTTAGGCACGGAATCCACCCAAAAATCATGGGATTCATCATACCAGAATCCTGGAGACTGCTCGTGAAGCGGGAGCCAGACCGTCGAATCCTTTACCCACATGAAATCAGGCGAGAACTCGAGAACCATGAACTTGAGCTTCGGCAGATGATTGAACACATAATGCTCCACAAGGAACTCCATTCCAAAGACATCACCCGACGAGTACGCCATATTCAGCAATTTTTCCGACTGGACAAAAGCCGCATTCACGCCGAACATTACCCGGGAAGATCCGAGTACAACCGCCGTCACGGAATCGCGGGTTTGCCAGAATTTTTCCATCTTGACACGTAATTCAAGCCCGTAAAATTCCATCTGCGGCGTATAGTAGACTCCTGCACTATCGGGATTCAGGTCCGGATCCAGAAGCGAGCGGTCACGCACCTTTACCCACACAGCAGGGTGCCAGAGTTCCTCGCCCTGCAATACATCGAGCATTTTTCCCGTAAATACGTTCAGAAGCACCACTTTACGGTGCGCCCCATTGGCATCCACCAACGTTGCCACAGCAACAGAATCAGCCCCGATCGCCCATTCCGTATGGTCAAACGTATAACCCGCAGGTGCATTCTGGAAACCTTTGAGAGCGCCGGTGCTATCGGCAATAAGCAGCACCTCGTGCGTCGCATAGTCCTTACCCACGAACTTGTGTCCCGTCTTGCCACCAAAATCCAAGAAGAGTGTACGATTTTCACCGTCGTGCGAAAGGCTTGCGTTACACGCCTGCTCGCCGTTGTACCATACCGTATCCCGCCCCGACACACGTGCACGCAGGAGCCTTGCCCCGCTTACAGCCAACGAACCGCTTTCGCTAACGCCACCATGGTAAGCACCGTCAAAAAGCTTTTCGGGCTTACCGAACCTGCCACCCGCAAAACGGACCTGCCACGTACTTGCCTGCTTGAAGGTCGATTCTTCCTTGTTGTTGCCCGCATCGGTCACATACACGATTACCGTATCACCCGTTTCAAGAACGTGCCATCGCGGAATAGCGGCATTTTCCACATCGAGTTTCACCAGACCCGTCCCCGCTGAATCGAGAGTACGCACATACACCTCCGACTTGCCACTTACACCTTCAAGCCCTGTACAAAATGCGACTTTGCTCCCATCAGGCGAAATATCCGGATGGTAGACCTCAAGAGAATCTTCTATTTCCACAACACTCGGAGCATTTTCGGAATAATCTACATAAGCCAAGTTCCCAGATTCATCAACACGAAACGCAACCTTTACTTTATTTGTATTCAGCTTATGCCACATATCCATTGAATTTGCAAGCACTGAAATGACGCTATTCCCGTGCCTCCCCAACCTATCAAGCCACAAAGGATTCGCGATTGCACCGAAAGCCAATCTAAAACCTAGGTATTCCGCCTTCGAAACAGATGTAATCGTATAAACGTCTCCGCGGGAATACAGCTGAGTCGTCGCTGCAGAATTCCTGTAGCTACCCCCCTTCACGACGCGTTCCCCCAGCGTTCCACCATCGGGAGCACCAATGAAATTGCGAACAAGCGTATCGCGGAAAGGGGTGTACCAGTCGTTCACCCATTCCATTACATTCCCCGCCATGTCGCAAAGTCCATTCTTGGAGATAAACGAGGTACAAACCTTCTGCAACTCATAACCGGAATTGCCGTTATGCCAACCTTTTTCCGGTTTCCAATCGAGCCCAGCCGCGTACACCCATTCCGCCTCTGTCGGCAAGCGATACGCCTGCGCCGAAGGTAAAAACACTAGACCATCCAGTTTAATGCAAAATCCATTGGCATTAAAGGTGGCACCGGTATAGCTGTATGCTGTATCGAAGCCCTCTTCCCTGCTACGCTTATTGGCATAGAGGACTGCGTCATAATAGGTCACTCCAGTCGCAGGCAAGGAATCCCCACAGGAACGTCCGAGTTCCGCACAGGTAACCTCATGTGTTCCGATAAGGAAGTCGTAATCAAAGGCAACACGCATCGTCGGGCGATCCTTCTGCGGTGCCGACTTATCATTCGTCCCCAAGGTAACCTTCTTGCCATAGGAACGGATGAGCGACATATCCTTGAGGTCAAACGTATCTAGCGGGGATACGCGGTCTGCCTCAGCCCGTTCCCATTCCGATATGGAATTCGAGCAGCTGCACAGGCACACTGCACAGAGGGCCGCAACAATAGCAGAGATAACGCGCATACCGTAAAATATACAAAGAAAGCGTGCACAAAATCCGTCCCCAAAATATGCGCAACCCGCATTTTTTCTAGTTTCTTCGGCAATGTACACGGAACCAAAATTCTTAGCGATGAAGGAGACCTCCAAGGCCAAACGCATGGCGGAACTCCTGCGCGTCATCATCCTACAACTGGGCGACGACGTACCCCGCGCAAAGCGCGAATTCGAGACGTATGCCGACTGGATGAATTTGCCCGAAGAGGAACGCCTTACCGGCAAGAACCAGGCGCAGATGATAGACCTGTACAAGACCTTCCGTACGCGAGCGGGCCTCGGGTTCGAACGCGACATCTACCTGGAGCAGGAACCGGGGGACCGCGAAACCCCGAATGAAAAACCGATTCACTTCGCCGTGCTAGTACATAACCTGCGCAGCGCCTTCAACGTGGGTTCCATCATCAGGAGCACGGACTGCTTCGGGCTCGAAGGAGTCCACCTGAGCGGCTACAGCTGCGGGCCCGACCACGTGACCGTCAAGAGCGCCGCCCGCGGGTGCCAGGAGTGGATCCCCATCAAGCGATGGGACAGCCCGTTTGACTGCATCCGCTGGCACAAGGAGAACGGCTACGAGATTATCGCGCTCGAGACCGGCGAGGATATTCCGAGCATAAACGACGTGAAATGGCCCGCGAAGGGCCTGATCGTGCTCGGGAACGAGGAACTAGGAATCGCCCCCGAGATTATGGCGGAGGCGACGATGAAAGTGACCATACCGATGGCTGGCCGCAAGGCGAGCATGAACGTCGCCGGAGCTTTCGCGATTATGGCATTCTGCCTAAGGAGCAGTTGCGGGCGCTGAGGCCTTCTCGCCGGAGAGAGCCTTGACAGCCTCGGTCAGGCGGTCGATTGCCTGAATAAGTTCATCCATCTTGGCGTCGCTCACGCCACCTGCAACAGCGGCGCCGACCGCAGCCTGGGCAGCAGTCTCTACAGCCTTCACAGGAGTTTCCTTCACGGGGAGCTTACCAAACCAGATATCCGGCCAGCGGTCGTTACCCGTGTGGTAGGTAATGCGGGTCGCCGTCTCTACCGGCTCGCCAATCTTCCAGATGTAAAGTTCATAGTCGAACATGTCGTGGTCATGGCCCTTGTCGGTTGCACCCCACACAAGCCACTTGCCATCGGGCGAAAGGCGCGGGAAATACTCGTGGCTGCGGCGGCCCGGCAGGTCCATCAGCTTCACGTTTTTCGGAATGCCGAAGAAGCCGACCTTCTCAATCTGCTTGCCATCCTTGGCACTGAACCACAGAATTTCGCTCGGGGCAGCGGTACCGCCGTTACCCGTCGGGTTCACGCGATAGATCTTGCTGCCGTCAAAGTTCCAGTCTATCTGGCAGCCGTCGCCAGACTTGGTCCACTGGGACTTTTCCAAATCCCACACGCCCGTCTCGCGCATGGAACCGCGGAGCGTAATCGCCAGATGCTTGCCGTCGGGGCTCATGTTCGGCTCCTGCAGAATCACGCCCGACTTCTTGAAAGCCACTTCGCCATCCAGGATCATCTTTTCGGCCTTGCTCGCGAGGTCCATCGCAAAGACTTTCCCTGCGCGGCTGAACACGATGGACTTACCGTCGGGCCTCCAAGTGCCCCACGTGGCGTTATCCACCACCTTGCGGGCGTTCTCGCCCGTAATATCGACCATCCACAGGTCCCACTTTTCGGGGTAGTTCGCGTCGTTCTCGGGTACCCAGCCGCCCTTGCTGCGGTTAAACAGCACCGTGGTGCCATCCGGAGAAATCCTCGGGAACCAGTCCACATTGTCGCCCTGCGTCAAGGCACGCGGGTTCGTGCCGTCGGCGTTCATAATCCAGATGTCATGGTGACTGTTCGCACGGCTTGTCGCCCACACGATTGCACCTTCGAGCTTACCCTTGAGGGCATTGAGCGCCTTCTGCTCGTCGGCAGTCGGGTCCACGGCGGCACCCGTCGGGGCTCCCTGCTGGGCAAAAACCGAAGTAGCGGCAAATGCCGCGCATGCACAAAACTTCACAATCTTATTCATGCCCTAAAAATACGAAAAAAAACGTGCCAGTCTTTTTGACAGGCACGTTTTTCCTTTGGAATCGGTCAATACCCGGATTAAAAGCTACTCCAGGCGGATTTTACGCATCTGCAGGCCATCCGCCGTCTGGGCACGGACAACATAGATGCCCGCGGGGATTCCCTGGAGGGCAATTCCCATGCTACCCGTTGCATTCCCGTTCCAGAGCGTCTTGACTGCGGCTCCGGTCACGCTGAACAGGTCTACACGCATATGGCCCGCATAGTTCACCTGGAGGGTACGCCCGTGCATCGACACTGCCGGAGCGGCCGCCACGCGTGCAGCAGGCAATGCGGTAATCGCCCCGCTTGAACTTGATTCCGGATTCACGTTCGGCCCGCTAGAAGACGTCGGAGGTTCCGTTCCGGAAGAACTCGTGGGCGGCACGGAAGAACTCGATGCCGGAGGCTGCGAGCCTGCCGTCATGAGGTTCGGCATGTTGCCCGAAACCAGGAGGCCGTTCAAAATCTTGAGCGACTGGTTGAAGTAGTTTTCATCACCGAGAGCAACGGCTTCCTTCCAGTATTCATCGAGCTTAGACTGGTACTGCGCATCCGAAATAAGGGCGGTCATCAGCGAAGTCACGAACGTACTGTTGTGGTCGTTACCGAGGCTCCCCGATGCTCTCATTACAGGCCCCTTCATGTTCGAAGCGGAAACTGTCGAAACAAACGCGGCCATCTTCTTGTCGATAGCGAGAGCACGCTGGTCTCCATGCCAGCATACCGCCTTCGCGTTACGCCACGGGGCACGTGAAGCGTCGTAGCTGTAATAGTCATCCTCGCTCTTGCCGTTCTTGTCGGTCCAGTCGTCAATCAGGCCCGTCGTAACCTCGTTCGAGCTGGCTTCGTACAGCTTCATATTCGCATCGTAGGCCGTCTTGCTCCAGAATTCAGCATTATCCGCATCAATCGCAGCGAAGAGTGGCATGTACGCGGGGTCAAAGTATCCCGGGTTCTTGCGGTTATAGGCCCCATCTCCCCAGGAATCGCCAGGCATATGCAATCCGTTGCTTTCAAACTCGGACTTCTTCATCGCCTGGATAAGCTTTTTCGCATCTTCCTTGTACTTCTCGTCTCCGAACTGGTAATAGGCCATTACGAGAGCCGCAGCAGCATCGATATCGCCATCAAGAGCTGCACCCTTGCCCCAAACTTCACTCATATTCCCGATTTGCCAGTGCATGAGCCCGTTGCCGTCATCAAACTTCTTGTAGAATGCCCACAGCTTGTCAAACTGGCTCTGGTAACTTGTCGTATTGTCGCTGAAGTAAACCATCATCAGCATGCCATAGCCGATGCCTTCCGAAAAGTATTCGTTGGAACCCGGATTGGAACGGACACCGGCAATATCGCCCGACTCGTTGTACATGTCCTTCATCCAGGCCTGGAACTGCTGCTTGAGCTGGGTCGCCGCAGTAGCCTTGTCACTTAGCAAGGTCGCATTTCCACCGTAATCGGAATTCTGCGGGAAAGGAAAATTGACTGCAGCCTCGGATAGGCCAAACGCAAAGAGGCCGGCAAGGCCCATTTTTACCAAACAATTCATGAACACTCCTTATCGCTTACGCGAGATATCCATAAATTATAAGTAAAAACCTTTTTGCGCAACTTTTATTTTTATTTCGTGCCAGCAAAAAGGCGGTTTTGTGATAAAATTCACCCCAAAAACATTTAAAACGGGACTTAAAGTTCTAGATTCCAGAGCAGAGAATCAAGACGTCTCGTAAACTTCTGGGCTCCAACCACGCAAAGGTGGTCAAAATCCTGCGCTTCCTGGTTTTCGTAATCGTGCTGCCCCATCTTGTTTTCATCCATCAGCACAAAACCAGAATGCGCTTTCGCAAGTGAATCCAGGCGTTCAATGACCTTTTCCGCCAGGCTTCGTCGCATTCCGTAACGCCCAAAGGCACCCGTATTGCGGTAATGCGGACTCATGGGGAAAATGACACCCACCACTGTCACGCCTCGTGCCTCCGCACGCTCGATAATATGTTTCAGGGCCTCTAGGCTATTCTCAATAGATTTCTGGTTGTGGTCAAAGAAGGTGCTGTCAATATCTATCTCGGGATCGGTCTCCCCCCAAAAATAGCAGTCGCGATACAGGAGTCCCCTATAACGGGTCATATCTTCACCTTCAGAGATTCCCATACTCTGCTTTGTCAACGGGTAAAGTGCCTCGGGCACACCCGACTTCCAATATTCATGCGACTCGTCATAGGCATATCCAGGAATATCCTTGTAATCGGACACGAAGAAGTTGTCCGCGGCATTGTCGTTTTTCCACCAGAAATCCAGATCGAGCGATAGTACGACATACTTGAGATTCTTCACCTGCTCAAACACATAGCGGTCCAGGAAATCCCTTGACATATAGATGGAATTCGGTGTCTGTGCAAGATTGATTGAACTGAAATGCGAAATTTCCATGGGATTCACTGCCTGCAACGGCCTCGAGGATCCGATGACAACCACTTCAGCCGATTGATGGTACTGCCAAAGCACTTCCATCTTGTAGCGCAGTATCACGCGGCCCCAGTCCGTATCCACAAGGTAGGCTCCCGCACTATCCAAGTCCAGTCCATCTATAAGGTCGTCCGCAATACCTTCGCCATTCCACAAACTCGGATGCCACAGTTCGTACCCCTCAAGTATGCCGGCAACGGATGAATCCGCGGTATTCACAAGAGCTATTTTCGAATGGTTTCCGTTCATCCCCACAAGGGTTGTGACGGCAACGCCCGGCGTAGAAGTCCATTCGCTATGGTCAAACGATTGCCCGGCAGGTGACGGGATGCCCTGCACCAGATTTCCTGTGCTATCAGCCACCAAGAGCATCTCGTGCGTCCCGTAATTCTTTCCGGTAAATGTGCGTCCCGCCTTGCCACCAAAATCCAGGAACAACGTCCGCCTGCCCGCATCCCTAGAAAGCGATACGTTGCATGCCTGCTCCCCTCCATACCAAACCGTGTCCGCAAAAGTATCACCAGAAACTGCCACGTGAGCCCGCAAAAGTCGTGCACCCGTTACCGCAAGGCGACCATCAGTGCTCACGCCCCCATGATAGGCTCCATCAAAAAGTTTCTGCGGCACACCAAACTTCCCATCCGAGAATTTCACCTGCCAGGTTGACTGCGAAAGGAATGCCGCATCATCCGTGTTGTTTGCCGCACTCGTCACATAGACAAGAACCGTATCGCCATCCGGGAGCACTCGCCAACGGGGAATCGCCGCATTTTCCACGTCAAGCTTTACAAGATTCGACCCCATCTCGTTCAAGTCACGCACATAGACCGCCGACTTCGAGTTTACACCTTCCAGCCCCGTACAGAACGCAACGCGCTTGCCGTCGGGCGATATGTCCGGATGGTAGCTATCAAGCGTATCCTCAATTTCCCGAACAGACGGCATAACATCGGCATAGTTCAGGTAAGCGAGATTCCCGCTGAGGTCATTGCGGAATACGAGTTTGGTCTGATTGGTTCCCGTAACTGACCGTACCGTACGTGAATTTGCTAGTATCGAGACCTTATTTGTCGCAGCATTCCCCTGGTCATTCAGCCACACGGGATTGGGGATTTTCCCGAAAGCAAGCCGAAACCCGACATAGGGTGCCTTTGTCATGGATGTCACCACGTAGACATCTCCGCGGTGGTACATTTCTATCTGTGCCACGCTATTCCTGAAACTCCCTCCCTTGACGACCCTTTCAAAGAATTTTCCGCCATCCAATGCACCCGCATAATTGGTCAGGGACGTATCGAAAAGGGCACCAAGCCAGTCATTCGTCCATTCCTTTACATTGCCCGACATATCGCAAAGCCCTTGTTTGCCGCGATTTCCCCGATTCTCTTCCGATACATCCGACGCCGTACAGACCTCATGTGCCCTGTAGCCCGAATTACCGCTATGCCACCCCAGGGATGGGTCCCAGTTGTCACCAGCTGCAAACATCCACTCCGCCTCGGTCGGGAGCCTAAACGCATCGACGGAAGTGTGTAGCGTAAGTTCCTCAAGGTTCGTACAGTTCCCGTCAGAATCAAAGGTAGCGGACTTGTACACATAGGCCGTATCCAGATGTTCCGCCTTGCTACGCTCGTTCGCAAAAAGCACGGCATCATAATACGTCACGTTTGTCACGGGGTAATCCAGGGAATCTCCCGGCGCTACCTTCGACATAAGCGAAGCGTATTCTCCCCGCGTCACCTCATGGATACCGATGCTGTAGTCATAATCCAGAAAGACCCTCATCTGTGCACGTTCCGTCGAGAGCGCCGTGGAATCGTGTGTTCCGAGAACAACCGAAGAACCCGTTGAACGGACACGCATCATGTCGGCATATTCAGTCGGTTCAAAATTCGAAGAGGCATTCAAGGAATCCGAGTTAGAACATGCCGCAAGGAATACCGCAAAGGCTATTGCGTAAAAAAGTTTCACTTAAGCGCCTCCAGCATTGAATCGAGACGGACCGTATACTGAATCGCGCCAAGTTCACTCAAGTGTGTCGCATTGAAGGCCATTTCTTCGGTATAGTCGTGTTCCCCCATCTTGTACTCGTCAAAGACAACAAAACCGTCTTCCTTAAACATGGATATAATGGCTTCCGCCACCGGCCAGCGGGGGCCAAAGTAATCGAACGCCTCCGTCTCCTTGTACAAGGGGCTACGCGGAGTAATATTGATAAAGAACTTTATCCCCAGCGATTCCAAATTTTTCTTGAGTCCCTTGAACACCTCATAGTCCACCTTAAAATGAGGATTCGTCGTATACATCCACCCTATATCGTCAATAAAAGTCGGTTCCTTCCAACCTGCCGAAGGCAACAGGTAGGTTCCCTCTATATACGAGGACGAGAACATGTCCTTAGTAAACTTACGCTCCACAGCAGCATTGACAATCGCATCGAACTGGGCGTCCAGATGGTTTTCATCATAGGTATAGCCGGGAGTATTCTCATAGATATCCTCCCACATGCTCTCTTCCAAATGGAAAAGGAATCCCGGGGTCAATTCCATCGAAACAACCTTCAGCGATGACGCGTATGGGAGCACGTAATTTCGCAGGAGGTACATCGCACCAAAGACATCTCCCAGCGTATAAGACATATTGAGCGTCTTGAAGGTCTTCACGGAATCGTCAATCAGAGCATTCAATGTCATGGAACTGCCGAATGCAACATATTCGACATCCTTGTATATTGACCAGAACGCAGACATCTTGCTTGCCAGTTCCACTGCCGATGTCGCATACTCATAGCCACCTTCTGCATCGTAGTATACGCCAGCGCTATCCTCCGAAACAGCATTCCTTTCCGCATCGGTACTTCCATACACCCATAGATTCGGGTGCCATAGTTCTATTCCCGAAGCAACATCAACGATCAGCGAATCAGCTAGGCTCAACAACGCAATCCTAGAATGCGCCCCTTCGCCATTTACCAGAGTCGTCACCACTGCATTAGAGGACGCCTTTGGGGAATTTTCGGAACGTGCAACCCACTCGGCATGGTCAAACGACATTCCTTCGGGAGCGGGAACCCCTTGAACAAGTGCACCGGCACTATCCACAACCAGCAGCATCTCATGGGTACCATAATCCGTTCCCGTAAATTCGCGGCCGGTCTTCCCGCCAAAATCAAGGAAGAGCGTCCGCTTAGAATCATCCCGAGAAAGGCTTGCATTGCACGCCTGCTCACCACCGTACCAGACCGTATCCTTCGCCTTGTCCATCACGGTAGAATTCTCTGCCGCAATGCGGGCACGCAATAGACGCGCACCTGTTACAGCAAGTTTTCCATCCCCGCTAACACCATCATGATATGCGCCATCGAACAACTTTTGCGGAGTTCCGAACCGGCTATTTGCAAACTTGACCTGCCACGTACTCGCCGACTTAAAAGAAGATTCATCCTTGTTATTGCCCGCACTAGTCACGTAGACTATCACCGTATCACCGTTCTCAAGCACACGCCAACGCGGTATTGCCGCCGATTCAACGTTCAACTTGACAAGGTTCGAGCCCGACGAGTTCAAGTGCCGCACGTATACCTGCGATTTTCCGTCAATGCCTTCAAGCCCCGTGCAGAACGCGACAAGTTTCCCGTTCGGGGATATTTCCGGATGGTACACGCTTATCGAATCCCTGATTTCCACCGCAGCTGAAGATCCCGCAGAAAAATCGACATACGCAAGGTTCCCGGTAAGGTCATTACGGAAAGCTAGCTTTACCTTGCTCGTACCGAGAATTGCACCTAGTGTCGATGCCTTCGCGAGCACATCAATGCGACTACTGGTCAGCGAGCCGTCCCCGTTTACCCACAATGCATCAGGAATCTTTCCAAATGCAACGCGAAAACCCACATAGTCCGCCCGTGAGGTGCCAGTTACCGTGTATACATCCCCGCGTCCATACATCTTGATACTCTTGGGTTTGTCATTGTAGCTACCGCCCTTCACCACCTTCTCGCCAATTGCACCACCGTCCGTACCGCCAATATAATTAGTCAGCACGGTATCCACAAATGTGCCCATCCAGTCATTCACCCACTCAAGCGCATTGCCCGCCATATCGCAGAAAGTTTCAAACTGCTCGGAAGAATCCAGTTTGGCAACATCGTCCGCAGTACACGCCTTATGAAGCGTATGCCCAGAATTATCCCCATTCCAACCTTTTTCCGGATTCCATCCCCTGCTTGCCACAAGCATCCATTCCGCTTCAGTCGGAAGCCTATATGCATTCAGTTCCGGGTGAAACACGAGCCCTTCAAGCCCGGTACAGTTGCCATCGTCATCGAATGTCGCCGACTTGTATGTATAGGCGGTATCGAGTCGTTCGAACTTACTTCTCGCATTCGCATACAACACCGCATCATAATACGTCACGTTCGTCACCGGATAACTTAGCGAGTCCTGTGAAAACATCCTTTTTTTGTTCCATCGGGCAGGGACTTCCACCGAGTCTATCATCATCTTGTAATCCCGCTGGGTTACCTCGGACCGGCCCATGTGAAAGTCATAGGTCAGTTCGACCCTCATGGAGGGGCGTTCCTTCGCAGGTGCGGTAGAATCCTGCGTTCCTAAAGTCACCTGTTCCCCATCGGGCTTAACGGCAAGCATTCCCGAGAACCTTTTCGTGGAGGAGGGTTCTTGCGGGTGGGTAATGCTGTCCGCGCCATGCGTACGCCCCGAGGAATCGCAAGAGCACAGGATAGCAAAAAGGCTAGCCAGCACAAAAAGCAGAATCTTGCGACCCGGGAAAAATATCATGACCGACAGACACTCCTAGTTACAATCAAACCAACAAAAAAGAATATAGCAACATTCCGCAAGGGTTCTCAATTCAGCAGGGCTTTCAAGTAGTTATCGATTAACCAGGTCGCCTTTGTCGCACCACCAAGATTCAGGTGGTCTTCGTTCGCGAAATCCCCATATTCAAAAACATGCTGTCCATTTCTATACAAGTCAACAACAATAAAGCCCGGAAATTCACGAGTCAAGCCTATTACAATATCCCTGATTTCATCGGCAGAGCTTTCATCTAGCCCGTAACGCCCCCAGACTCCATTCTCGCGATAAAGAGGAGACTGCGGGAAAAGCACGCCTACGACAACCACACCCTTCTCCTTCGCTATGCCGAGAATCTTCTTCAGCAATTCCAGATTGTATTCGAATTTCCTCTTCGATTTCCTGTACCAACTCGCAGACCCATCTATGGAGGGGGGATCCTCGCCCCACCCCGCTGTTGTCGAGAAGTAAAGTCCCCGATGGAAACTGTATAGGCCCGCTTCCGAGGAATCCAGCGCCGGGCTGTTTTCTGCTATTTCAGCCATCTCGGGAGGAACACCATCAGCCCAGAAACCATGGCTCTTATCATACTGGTATCCGGGAATAGCCGAAAAATACTTTTGGAAATCCCCGCCATCGGTATCCCAGCGGTCAAAATCCAGAGAAAGTACAATCATTTTTAACTTAGGCATCAAGGGAACAATATAATTGCGGACGAAGTATTCCGTCGAAATCAGGTCCTGCGATGAATAAGAAAGGTTAATGGCAAACAACGACGAAAAACTCCTCGGATCAAAACCGCTAAACGAGCGAGACGATCCGATAGCGACCGCTTCCGCCGTTTCACGATATTTCCAGAAGAGATCCATTTTAACCTTCATTATCCGCGCCCTAGACCCCGCATAAGGCGTGAGGTAGACGCAGGCACTATCCAAATCCAGTTCCGACTCGGCAACGGCCTTCGGCTCTGGCCTTGCCCACAGGCTGGGGTGCCAGAGATCATCACCGCCAAGCAGGTCCACAAAGGAGGAATCGGACGTATCCAGCAGAGAAATCTTCGAATGACTCCCCTCCGAATTCATCAGGCTCGTCACCACGTAGCCAGAATTACCCCTTGCCCATTCCGTATGGTCAAAGGTGTAGTTTCGTGGCGCAGGGATTCCCTGGACAAGTTTCCCTGTCTTGTCCGCGACAAGGAGCATTCCGTGTACACCATAGTTGACCGCTGTAAAGTCACGGCCGGTCTTGCCACCGAAATCTAGGAACAGCGAGCGGTCAGTCCCGTCTTTCGAAAGGCTCACGTTGCAGACCTGTTCCCCGTTATACCACGTTTCTTCCTGTACTCTATCCGAAATGCCCACCCTGCGAATGTGGAAAAGCCGGGCTCCGGTCACCGCAAGCGAATTGTCTTCGCTTATGCCGCCGTGATAGGCGCCGTCAAAGAGCTTTTCGGGTATACCGAACTTACCGTCCGAAAATTTCACCTGCCACGTGCTTGCGGCCTTGAATACTGCAGCATCCCTATTGTTTGCAGCACTGGTCACGTAGACAATAACCGTGTCGCCACTATCAAGAACTTTCCATCGGGGAATTGCCGCAGACTCGACATCGAGCCGCACCAGATTCGCACCCGCAACACCAAGACGCCTGACATATAAGGACGATTGTCTGGAAACCCCCTCTATTCCCGTACAGAAGGCAACCCATTCCCCGTCTGGCGACAACTCCGGATGGTACGCTTCCAACGTATCCTCGATTTCCTTGACCGCAAGAGGGATTGCACCATAATCCACATAGGCCAACTTCTTGCTGGTGATATTCCGAAAAACAAGCTTGGCATGACGCGTGCCCATTTCTTCCTGAACTTTCTCTGCCTTCGCCAGCAAAGAATAGTTTGATTTTGCCACCGGAGTGCCCCCCGAAAGCCACGTCGGAGTGGGGATGGCTCCATATGCCAGGCGGAACCCCACATAGCCGGATTTTGTCGAGGATGTCACCGTGTAGACATCGCCACGGCTATAAATCCTCATCGATGATGCCGCATTGTGGAAACTGCCTCCCTTGAGAACCCGTTCCCCCATCGTTCCGCCATCATTTGCACCTACAAAATTCGACACCTCGCCATCGGTAAATGCGCCCTTCCAATCATTTACCCATTCCATCACGTTACCCGCCATATCGCAAACGGGCAAGCTCTCACCGCCATTCCCTTCCGTACATACTTCATGCAGGGAATTTTCAGACCTTTCTAGATTCCAGCTCTTCCCGGGGTTCCAGTGTGACTCAGCAACAATAGTCCATTCAGCCTCGGTCGGTAAGCGGTAGCCTTCAACTTCGGGGTGAAACAAAAGATTTCCAAGACTTGAGCAATTTCCATCACCATCCAATACAACTTCGTCGTAGGTGTACACCGTATCAAGGCGGTCGCCCTTGCTTTTCGCATTCGCATAAAGCACAGCATCGTAAAACGTGACCTGCACCATCGGGTAATTTCCCGAATCAGGAGTCATGTCCTTCATCCAGCCATCTGGCGCCCTTCCAGAAACAACTTCTGAATAGTACTCCGACCGGGTCACCTCATGAGACGAAATTGAAAAATCATAGTCAAAGGTGACCTTCATGGCGGGGTGCACATCGGGCGGGGCCTTTTCGTTTTCCGTTCCTAGCGTAACGCTTCTACCGAAACTCCGCACCAGCACCATCCCGCCCCTATCGGAAGTTTCCTCCTCGACCGGCAGGAAAAACGTTTCGCTGTTGGAACAGCAGACAAGGCAGAAAAAGACCGCCATCAAAAACACTGCCTGCAAACGTTTTTCCATACACGACAATATAAAAAAAACGGGTATTTCTCCGGCAAGCAATAGGACGGGGCAACGCATTTTTCTATCTTTCAAGAAAAAGGAACAACTATGCCCGCTCAAGGTGAACACAACAAATGGATAGCGCTTGCCCTCTGCATTCTGCTGGGGTATCTCGGCATGCACCGCTTCTACGAAGGCAAGATCTGGACGGGAATCCTCTGGCTCTGCACCGGCGGCCTCTGCGGCGTAGGCATCGTCGTTGACGCCATCCTTATCGTGATGAAGCCGGAACACTACTAACACCACTATGAAACACTTATTTGTCATTGCGACGGCGAGTGCCGGCAAAATCAGGGATTTTGCACACATCCTCGGCACCGACCACTACGAATTCAAGACACTGAAAGATATCGAATTCGACGAGGAAATCATCGAGAACGGCAACTCGTTTGCCGAAAACGCCATCATCAAGTCGAACACGACCGCACTGTGGCTTGCCAAGCGCGGCATCGAGGCGACGGTACTTGCCGATGACTCCGGCCTTGAAGTTTTCGCGCTCGGCGGAGCTCCCGGAATCTACAGCGCACGCTACAGCGGCGTCCACGGCGCAGATGAAGACAACAACACTCTTCTCCTGAAGAACCTCGCCGGCATCGAAGACCGCAAGGCACGCTACTTTTGCGCACTCTCGTACCAGACGGTTAAACCTTGCGACGCAGCATTAAACGGCGCGGGTTCAAATAGCGATGAGCAGGTTTTAAACGGCGCCGGGACTCGGGTCGGCGGCTTCATCGTGAGCGAGCCGCAGATTTTCGAAGGCGAATGCCGCGGGCAAATCAACTTCGCACCCGTAGGCGACATGGGCTTCGGTTACGACCCGCTATTCGTTCCCGACGGCGAGACGCGTACCTTCGCGCAGATGGAACTCGAAGAGAAAAAGGCAATAAGCCACCGCGGAAACGCCATCCGTGCCCTGAAAAAAGCGCTGGGAAAATAACACCCGGGGTATGAAAAGCGTTTATATCGAGATAACGGACGCCTGCAACTTGCGTTGCAGTTTTTGCCCCAGCAGTGATTGCAGGGACGAGGCCGGTTCGGGCAAGTCGCACAACTTCATGTCGAGCACGCTTTTCAAGCAGTGTATTGCAGGCACAGTAGAGGCGGGAATCAAGAACGTATATTTGCATGTCCTGGGCGAACCCACGCTACACCCGGGATTCGCGCTTTTCCTCAAGGAAATCAAGACCGCAGGCCTTACCGCCACGCTCACCACGAACGGCACGACCATCAAGCGAGTCGCCCACCACATATTAAACTGCCCCGCCGTGCGCCAGGTAAACTTCTCGACGCACGCGTATGCGGAACTCCCGCCCGACGAAGCCCGCGAGCATCTCGAGGACGTTCTCGATTTTTGCAGGATTGTGCTCTTCGCAAGGCCCGAGATGTACATCAATCTGCGGCTCTGGAACGTCGGCGACAATGACTCCCAGGGCTGGAACCGCTATATGCTCGAACGCATCCGCGATACGTTCGGGGTCGATCTCCAACTGGGCAATTTCTGCAGCAGGCACAAGAGTTTCCCTATCGCGGGGAAGCTCTACCTGCACGAGGATTCCCGATTTGAATGGCCGGGAATGAGCCCGCAGGCAGAAAATTCCCGCGACCCGCAACAGATTGTCCGCGGGACCTGCCATGCCCTCGATACGCACGTCGCCATATTGCACGACGGCCGGGTAGTCGCCTGCTGTCTTGACTACAGCGGGCAAATTACCCTCGGGAACATCGCCGACCAGAGTCTCGCCGAAATTATAAACTCGCCCACCGCCCGCAATATACGCGAAGGTTTCGAAAAGCACGAACTCCGGCACCCGTTCTGCCAAAGTTGTTCCTATTGCAAACGCTTCAAGTAAAAAAGCGCGCAAAATCTTTTTGTATATTAGGGACATGCCGCAAGACATTTGCACCATCCAAGACTTCACCGGAATCTATGCCGAGCAGCCCTTTATGCAGGGGCTGCGTGGGCGCGATGGTACCCGCTATATTGACTGCACTGACATTCCGGGCACGGACTGCTACTGCGACGACGAGGCAGTCGAAGCCATCCGCAAGTGCCTCGCAGACGCGGGCATCACGCATGCACGCGGAATCCACTTCTTCGACAACGGGAATTACCACTACATGAGCAAGATCTGGACCGACATGGTCCAGGAACCGTTCTCGCTCGTGGTATTCGATCACCACCCCGACATGCAGGAGCCGCGATTCGGGAACATACTCAGTTGCGGAGGCTGGGTCAAGAAGGTGGTGGAAGAGAACAAGTTCGTAGACAATGTTGTCATCATCGGAGTCGCTGACCACCTCACAAGGGAAATTTCTGCTCACAAGAAGGTATCTTACCTACGCGAAAGTGAATACAAGGCAATGGTAAAGAGTCCCAGCGGTTTCGAAAGGTTCCTGTCATCTCTCAGTAATCTAGAACTCCCCCTTTCGCCCAACATCTACTTTTCCATCGACAAGGACGCCCTCTCCCCGGACCATGCGGCAACGAACTGGGACCAGGGCTCGCTCAGCCTCGAGCACATGAAGGCGATTATCGAAGCACTTGTGCAAGGCCGCAGGATTATCGGCGTAGATATCTGCGGGGAACGCGCCCGCGACTTTGCCGGCGACGAGCACCATTCCGTCCAGGAAGCGGATACGCTGAACGACCGTACAAACCGCGAATTGGTCGAATTTCTGCAGAATTTTTGACAACTCTTGAAAATTGACCGCCAATAGTCTATATTTGGGCCGTTAGAATTCTGCGATGTTGCAGGATTTTTCCGGAAGTCATTGTCTAACCTTCCTTAAAAAACAACATGAAAAGCTATATCCAGCGCGAATGGCAGGATTTGGTTATCCTCCTCCGCAATATTCCCTCCCTCGTCGTCAGTTTCTTCATCCTCTCCGTCGTGTGCATGAACTTGCTCGCGAACAAGGAACTGGTCTCCTTCGAATACATGGCACTTGACTGCGGCTTTACGCTCAGTTGGTTCTCGTTCCTCTGCATGGATATGATATGCAAGCGGTTCGGGCCCAAGGCCGCCATGAAGGTCTCGGTGGTCGCACT
>JAGAAW010000124.1 GCA_017615055.1 Fibrobacter sp. | reverse complement strand
TAACGTTCCCGCATCTGCACGGTTTCCGCCGGCATTTATCACTTGCCATGATTGCTTCATGATTTTATGCGAACAGGACTTTATGTTTTTAAAAATTCCACCGGCATCTTCGCCTTCGGTAAAATCACACGACGGGGACCACCCTTTATCTGTCCTTACGAATGCTAAGCGGATATAATCTCCATCATGTTCGTAAGCCTTTTTATCTTCAACAAAGCCAAGTGCCGTAATCTCTTGGGCGACTGCACAAAGAGAAAACAGCAAAATGCCGAACAACCACAACATCGCATTAAACTTTTTCACCATTCCTTCGTTTCTCATAATCACTAGGGGTTATAGAAAGATAATTATTTTTTGGAGTTGCCCATCAGCCTTTTCGCTATAAGCCGCAACTCAAAGTTTGTCGCCTTTCGCTTTTCTATGAGCTTTGTTTCGTCACCTTCGACTTTATATTTTTTTGACCCTTTCGTGATTATTTTTCCGTAGAGTTTCCGCCTGACATTGTAGTAGTTTATTTCGTCTTTGCCAAAATCGTCAAGGTTATACAAGCGCTCTATTAACTTGGATTTATATTCCGTTATTTCGTTGGCAAAGAATTTTTTCGAAAGCGAAATGATTTCTCCGATATAATCGTAGTGCTTGGCGGCCTTATTCAATTCATCTATAGGCCAGCAATTGCTCATATCACTTGTCAATTCAAAATAATCCTTGTAAAAATCTTCATAGTTTGGAGGAGGGATTACCATAGTTGTGTAATCGTGGAGGAACTCCCTCTCTTCAGGAACAATTACGGTAAAGTTGACATCGTCAAAGAGTTTGCTGACGAGTTCCGTTTTCTTCCTTAATTTTTGCAATATCTTTAGTTCGTTTGAATTGCCGACAGTGGCTTCCCACCAATAGAGTTTTCCATTGTCATCGAGCCCGAGTATATCAAATTCGGCAAGATCTATTTCATGCTGGGAATAGTAAATGGAGCCGTTATTCTTGTATATAAAACCGTTCTTGGATTGAGATTTTTGGGTTTTGGCAAGAATAATATGGACGTTCGGGTTCTCGCGAATTATAGTATCGTAACAATAATACTCGTATATATGGGCGTTCAGTATAAGGCGTGTGGTCTCCTGGTGCTTGGTATTCCAGGCGTCAAGGCAACTCTTTATAGAAATGAGGTTCGCTTTTTTCATAGTAACGTCCGTAAAAGAGTGTTCCTAAATCTCAATAGTTTCTTCATCGCTCGCAATAAAGGCCTTGAGGCGTTCAATAGTGTGGTCGAAATCGTTCTTGACGGAACATTCCCAAATGGTTGCAACGCGGTAGCCTTGTAGCGAAAGTTTCCAGTTCGTCTTGATGTCGCGCACCATATTGTTCGTGAACTTTTCATTCCAGAATTCAGGGTTGCTTTTGGGGCGGCTCGTAAACTTGCAGCCGTGCTGGTGCCAGAAGCAGCCGTTTATAAATACAACCACGCCGTATTTGAGGATAAACAGGTCTGGCGAGCCGGGCAAATCGTGCCTGTGCAGCCTGTAACGCAGTCCCGCCTTAAACAGCACCCGCCGCACAAGCAGTTCGGGCCGGGTGTCTTCCGAATGGACCGCCTGCATCATTTGCGAACGGTTCATGGGAGCGTGTTTTTTACGACGGCATTTTTTCATGGGATTAGCATTTGAAAAGATAGTCTTTTTTATTTATATTCAAGGTATGAACAATTTTATCAAGAAAGCTTTTATCGTAGTCGCCTTTTGTGGCGCATCGCTTTGCAGTTTCGCTGCAGATGTCAAACCTTACGTGGAAGCGGATGCGCTCCCGAACGCACTGAACTTCTACCCGGCGCCCCCGGATACCATGTCTCCGCAGTTCATGTACGATATGTCGCAGTACATCTGGGGTAAAAAGATGCGTGCCGATTCCGCACGTGCGGCCCTGGCCGTAGCCCAGGCGGTAGAAACGGTCGAAGATATGGCCAAGATGTTCAGCGAACCCTTCGGCATGGAAATTTCGGCAAAGAAGACTCCCGCCATCATGAACCTGCTCGAACGAGGAATCCGGACGCTTAAGCAGGTGGGGAGCCTTCCCAAGAGGCATTACATGAGGCGTCGCCCTTACGACCGCTTTAACGAACCGACCCTGGTTCCGTCCGAAGAAGAACGCCTGAGAACGAATGGCTCCTACCCGTCGGGGCATACCGTCCGTGCATGGTCCATGGCGCTGTTGCTTTGTGAAGTGAACCCGGCCGCTCAGGATGCCTTGCTGAAATATGCATACGAATGGGGCCAGAGCCGCGTGATTGCTGGGTTCCACTGGCAAAGCGATGTGGACGCCTCCAAGGTGCTTGTTTCGGGGGCTTACCCGAGCCTCCATACAAACGAAACCTTTATGGCCGACATGCGCAAGGCCCGCGAGGAATTCAAGAAGCTTTCTGCCGCAAAGAACGGCAAGAAGGTGAAGTAGAGGCTCTGCGGGGCTTGCTGAAGATTTTTTTTGTATAATTAAAGAATATGCGGATATTCTGGGTGATATTGTTCCTTGCCTTGAATGCCCTCGCGGAAACTGCCGTGGGGGATTCCGCGAACGTTGTCACAAACACCGATACTGCGAACGTTGTTGCAAGTGCCGATACTGCGAGTGCTGTTGCGGACACTGCGGAACCCGATACGGCTGTTCCGGACCGGCATAGCGTGCCGCTCCCGCGACTTTCCGCCTACACGGGTTATGGCCTGCTGGTGGGCCTCGCGTTTGGACTCTACAACCCGACCGAGGAATGCGACTGCTTGGGCGTATGGCAGGGGCAGTTCGAGTATTTTTACAGCGACTGGATAAGTGCAGGGGGCGACGTGCGCTTTTTTGGCGGTGACCTGGATGCCGACAAGTCCGTACTTTACCAGCGCTACCGCATCAATACGCGATTCCATTTTCCGCAGGGGCGCTGGAGCTGGTACGTGAGCCCGGTTGTCGGTTTTGAATCCACGAACCTCGAGGAAATCCGCGAGGAATGGCACCAGCGCGACATGGAAGGCTGGATCCCGGGTGCCTCTACGAAGACTGAACAGGAAGTGGAAGACTGCGAGAAGATGTTTTCGCTGGATGGCTTTTCCATCGGTGTAGACCTGGGCGGTGGCATAGAGTTCTGGAACATAATCGGCGCAACGGCGAGCATATTGTACGAATACAATTTCGGCGGAGCCCAGCTGCTCACGATTGCTCCGGGTATAGCCTACAATCTCCAGGCAGTTTGGCCCTGGTCCAAAAAGCACCTCTCCGCCGCATGGGTCTCTATCGAAACTGGCTTCCAGCGCTTCTTCAATAGGTCCGTTGATTCCTGGGCTATGTCCGGTTACCTGGGTGCCGTTATCGGCTTTTAATTCTATATTTGGTTCGTCTAAAATTTTCTCAAAGGAAATACAATGGCTAAGAAAGAATCCAAGAAAAAGGTTGTCCTCGCCTATAGCGGTGGACTCGATACTTCCATTATCATCCCCTGGCTCAAGGAAAACTACGATTGCGAAGTGATCGCTTTCGCCGCCGACCTCGGTCAGAACGACTTCCCGGACGCCAAGGCCCTCGAAGACAAGGCCCTCAAGACTGGTGCTTCCAAGTGCTACGTTCTCGACCTCAAGAAGGAATTCCTCGAAGACTACGTCTGGCCGACCGTCCGTGCCGGTGCCAAGTACGAAAACACCTACCTCCTGGGTACGTCTTTCGCCCGTCCGCTCATTGCGAAGTACCAGGTGAAGATTGCTGAAAAGGAAGGCGCATACGCTGTTTCTCATGGTGCTACTGGTAAGGGTAACGACCAGGTCCGTTTCGAACTGACCTACGCCGCCCTCAACCCGAAGCTCCAGATCATCGCCCCGTGGAAGGACCCGAAGTGGCACTTCCACAGCCGCGAAGACGCTATCGACTCCGCTGCCGCCCACAAGATTCCGCTCAACGGCATCAGCCAGATGAAGATTTACTCCGAAGACGGGAACCTCTGGCACCGCTCTCACGAAGGTGGCGTGC
>JAGAAW010000123.1 GCA_017615055.1 Fibrobacter sp. | reverse complement strand
GAATGCGGCGTGGACTACGTGACCGTCTTCCAGGAAACCTACGACAAGGTGCGTTTTGAAAAGCTCCACCTGCTCGGCCATAAGCGCGTATTCCCGTACCGTTTCGATTCGCAGGAACGAGCCCTGATGGCGGGCATGCGCGGTGTCGCGTTCTCCGCTCTCCTCGGCCTTTCCGACTTCCGCCGCGATGCTCTCGCATCCGCATTGCACGTCTACTACCTGCAAAAGAAGTACCCGCATGCCGAGATGAGCCTCAGCTGCCCGAGACTTCGCCCCATCATCAACAACGACAAGATCGACCCGCTCGACGTTCATGAGAAGGAACTCTGCCAGGTGCTCTGCGCTTACCGCATCTTCCTTCCGTTCGTGGGCATCACGGTCTCGAGCCGCGAAAGCAAGGAATTTCGCAACGGCATCGTGAAGATTGCGGCAACCAAGGTTTCTGCCGGCGTTTCTACAGGCATTGGCGACCACGAAAGCAAGTATAGCGGCAAGGACGACGGGGAAGGCGGTGATGAACAGTTTGAAATCAACGACTCGCGCAGCTTCAACGATATGTACGGCGACATCTCGGGCGAAGGCTTACAGCCTGTCCTGAACGATTACCTGTACGTTTGATTGATCAAACGATATTAATACTGATATTTTTTACAGCCTATGTCGCCATAGGTCGAGAAGCAGACCCCGTGGTCCGAGAGAAGAGCTCCGCCTTCTGCATTTGTTTTTGATTCGCGCATTTTCCCTTTAGCGGGGAGCAATGCGACTTCTACAGAGCGATTGTCCTTTTCCATTCCGCTCCACTGGAAACTCACTGTCAGACGGTAATTGGTCTTGTTTCCACCCTGCGTTGATATATTATCTAAGCCAGCTTCTTTTCCGTGGTTTAACAGTTTGCTGATGAATAAAGGTTCTTTGGGGTAGGATCGATATTGATCTTTACCATTAACGTCTTTATACTGGTATGTAATATATGTATCTCCACCTTTTTTTAAATCTTTGCCATTATTTCTTGCATCAAGAATATCTGCGACACCATTAAATCCGGCTTCTTTCAGGGCGTCATACCATGTTCCGCTGCTTCCGACTAAATTGCTCAATTTCGAGTCTTTGTTAATGCTAGTGTGACAACTCTGTATGTTGTTGGGGTGATTTGGGTGCATTTCAATAACGAACAAGTCTACACCGGCTGGTGTACTCAATATACTATCTAAGTTAACTTTGTTTTTTGAAACATACTCATTGTTGGACAAGGCTTCTTCATTTTCCACTAGAGCCCTGTTCAGTGCATCGCGCAGATAGAACAGTTTAACGAGGTCAATCTTTTCTCTTGATCTTTCAACAATCCCGAAAACGTTTGGTACGGCAACTGCTGCGAGAATACCCATAATCGCGATGACGACCATGAGTTCAACGAGAGTGAATCCTTTTTTATGCTTGTTTTGCATATTTGCGAAAGTCTTTTTTATTAGGGGGCGGTGTAGGTAGCACAGCCTGCTGGGCCCATTGTAGAGAAGCATACTCCCATGTCTGTCCTGTAGGCTCCGTTCCAAGCTCCGCCATTTGGTAATAAATACACTTCCACTGATCGATTTTTTTCATCTCCGCCAACCCAGCGGATGTTCATCGTATATCGGGTGTTGTCGTCTATTTTCCCGACATTGAGAGCCTTGCTGATGAACAAGGGGTTCTTGGGAGCGGTGCGGTAATCGGTCTTGTTGAATTTTGCACTCCAATACGATTTGGACGTGTAGGTCTCTCCGTCATGGTCGAAATTGCTTGTCTTGTTCGTCAATCTGTCTCGAACGATTTCTGCTACACCATCAAAGCCAGCATCTTTCAATGCGGTATAGTATGTTCCTTCGCTGCCGATGAGCTGACACATGTTAACGTCATTGTTTGCATTCCAGTGGCTGCCCTGAATGTTGATGGAAAGTCCATTGTGGAGTTCTATGACGAACAGGGCTACACCTTTTCCTTTAAGGGCATTTTTTAACTTGGTTTCATTGTCTTGTTGAGTTTTTTTGTCCCCTTCAGAGAGGTATGCGCTATTGTACAGGGCGAATTCGCTTTCAACCAGGGCTCTGTCCAGGGCGTCTCTCAGATAGAAGAGTTTCAACAGATCAATTCTTTGTTTTGATCTTTCTACGATACCAAAAACGTTAGGGAGGGCAAGAGAAGCAAGAATGCCCATGATGGATATAACCACCATGAGTTCAATGAGGGTAAAACCCTGTTTGCGCTTGTTTTGCATTCCTGTATACATAAAAATACGTCCCTTGCAAATGCGAAACTATTACATTAAGAAAATAACTTTTTTTCGCGTCTAGAAACGATTTTTTTTTGTTTTATTCGCGAAATTTAACGAAAATCACAGGAAAAAGAGCATTTTTGCTATCTTTTGAATCATGCAAAATCTCGATATGACGCTCTACTTTATTACCGATAGCACGTGTGTGCCCGAAGACCGTTTTTTGCCGGTGGTGGAGGCTGCCTGCAGGGGCGGTGCGACCATCATCCAGCTGCGCGAAAAGGACAAGTCTACTCGCGAATATATGGATCTGGCATTGGCGACGCACGAGATTACCGCACGCTATGGAATTCCGCTGATTATCGATGACCGCGTGGATGTGGCGCTCGCGATCGGTGCGGAGGGTGTCCATGTGGGGCAGAGCGACATGCCGGTTCACTTGGCTCGCAAGCTTATGGGCCCGGACAAGATAGTGGGCGTTACGGCCAAGACGGTTCCGCAGGCATTGGAGGCCTATGAACAGGGGGCGGATTACCTGGGCTGTGGTGCAATTTACCCTACCACGACTCATGTGAAGACGGTCATTACTCCGGTGGAAACACTCAAGGAAGTGGTGAAGGCGGTCCCCATTCCGGTGAATGCGATTGGCGGGCTTAACAAGGACAATATCTTTGTGCTGAAAGGCTCGGGTATCGCGGGTATCTGCGCTGTATCGGCGATTATGAAGGCTGCGGACCCGGAGACCGCTACGCGCGAACTGAAGCAGGCATTTGTGTCACTTGCTTCCGAGTAGTTTTTGGCCGGCCTTGAGCGGGGCGCCGGGCTGCAGATTGTTGATGCGGCAAAGCGCCTCGATTGAGATGTTGAACCACTTGGCGACTTTCCCTTGCGTGTCGCCCTTCTTCACCACGTACGTGCCCTCTTTCTTGAGTTTGCGCTGCATGTTGTAGTGTGCACGCACGATGGATTTCTTGGAAACTCTCGCGACGCCCGGTTTCAGGTCCCAGTTCGGGAAGTCTACGATGGTCTCGGGGTCGATGTTAATTTCTCCGTAATGGATTTCGAAATGCAGGTGCGCTCCCGAAGACCGCCCGGAATTGCCCGCAAGCCCCACGATATCGCCCGGGTATACGCGGTCGCCAATTTTTACGAGCCTTTCCGAGAGGTGCCCGTAAAGTGTCTGCAGCCCGTTCTCGTGGTCGACGACAACGTAATGCCCGTACCCGCCCTTGTTGTATTTCGCCATCGAGACAACTCCCGGGAATGCGGCAAGTATAGGCTCGTCCTTGATGACGCTCACGTCGACACCGCGGTGTAGCCTGTGGTCGCGCATACCGTATTTAGATGCGATGGGGGCCGGGTGCGTGACGGGCACGAGCATCATGGAAAAGTCGAAGAAATCCTCCTGTACCTTTTCCTTGACAACGAGTTTCGGGGCGGGCTGTTTTTCTTCGCCCACGACCTCGAACTCGACTCCCTGCTTGTCTAGCAGGATGGCCTTTGTAAATGCCTTCGGGTCATTTGCGTCGATCTTCACGACAGAAGAATCTGACGCGGCTTCCTTAGGTTTTTCCTTTGGCTTTGCTGTAGTCTTTGTCGCGGGCTTACTCTTCTTCGTATTGCTCTTGACTGCAGTTGTCTTCTGCTTCTTTTGGGGTGCCTGCTTTGCATCGACATGCACGTTCATGCACGCGACGGTAAAGGCGATTGCGGCGACAAGCCTTGCCCAGCTATGTCGTGAGGCAAGAATCATTTAAGGAATGCGAAGAAAACCGCTCCGATAATGAGCACGAATGCGACGACATGGTTCCAGTGCAGTGCCTCGTTGTTGAAGACCGTAGTCGCGATGACGGTAAAGACCGTAAGCGAAATCGCCTCCTGGATGACCTTCAGCTGCATCAGGTTGAATGGCCCGCCGTTGATCTTGCTCCCGATGTTGTTCGCTGGAATCATGAAGAAGTACTCGATGAGGGCGACACCCCATGAGGCGAGAATCACGAGGATTAGTGGCCAGTCGGTGGAGATGTGCATTTCTTTCAGCTTGAGATTCCCGTACCATGCGGCGGTCATGAATACGTTGCTGATGATGAGGAGGATTACTGTAAATATTCCGGCTTTCATAAAAATGTGTGATGAGTAATGTGGAATGATTAATGGGTTTCTCGCCTAAGGCGGTAGGGCTTGCCCGTGCTCATCTGGTAGGCGAGGCGGGCGCGAACTTGTTCTAGGTACTGTATATATTTTTCGCTCTGGTAATCGCGGTAGGTCCAGTCGAAGGCATGAAAATGCCCGTCCTGGAAGTACAGCGTGGGCTCCACGAAGATTCCGCGCTGCATGTACACGCGTTGGCGCTGGTCCTTCGTTGTCGCAAGGAAGAACTGCCCGAGGGTCATGTAGCCCGGATCCAGGTTTACGGGGCGCAGGCCCGGAGTACCGTTCTGCCTGGCGATTTCGAGTTCAATATCGTTGGTCCAGAGCTTGATGTCGACGATGGTCTCGCGCTCCACTAGGGTCTCGTAGCTGAAGAACGCGCGTACGGGTTCGCTCCCGATTTCCTCGACATAGTAGTTGGTAAACGTGAAGGGGAAGGGTGCTAGGCTCAGGTCTTCTTCACCGAACTTTTCCCGGAGCGTAGCGCGCACATTATCGACCGATTGGGCGTCCTTTGCGAGGATTCCCACGATAATCTTGACCTTGGCCGGTGTACGGAGTTCGCCCATGTTTGGGTAATTTAGTAATTTTTGCACATGCGTTTATATCTGATTGCCCTCATCCTTCTCTCGTCTATGGTTTATGCCGAGGCTCCGCGTGTCGTGCCTGCGATTCTTGATTCTATCCCACACGATAAGTCGCATTTTACACAGGGACTGTTCTTTGACGGCAAGGAACTGATTGAAACTACGGGTCAGCATGGAGAATCCGGCCTGTACCGCCGCACGCTCGACGGCAAGATTCTTGATTCTGTAAGGCTTGCTCCGCGCTATTTCGGCGAAGGCTCGATTGCCGTAGGCGAAGATATCTTCTACCTCACGTGGAAATCCAAGAAGGCATTCATTTACAACAGAAAGCCGTTCAAGTACAAGAGCGAATTCTACATTCCTACCGAGGGCTGGGGACTTACCTACTGGCGTAATGCACTCTTGATGAGCAATGGTAGCGATGAACTCCTGCAGATTGCTCTTGGTGGATTTAACGTAGTTGGTTCAATCCGCGTGACCGATGACGGCAAGCCGGTAAAGAACCTAAACGAACTTGAAATTGTTGGCAATACTTTGTATGCAAATATATGGCAATCTGGCAAGATTGCCGTTATAGACCTGCCAAGTGGCAAGGTCATCAAGTATCTGGACCTGAACTGGAAAGTGAAGGATGTGTACCGCAATCACCCGCATATTGACGTGCTGAACGGCATTGCCTATGACGGCAAGTACCTGTGGGTTACGGGAAAGAACTGGCCGCAGATTTACAAGATTGCGGTGCCGTAATTCCCTACTTTATGGAAGAGGCCGCCTCGTAAACAAGGACGTTGCTGTAGGTAATCGCGAGGGATAGGCGGGGCTTCTTTGTATTGAAGTCAAGAAGCCCGTAATGTGCGTCCAGCGAGACCCTGTGGTTGTTTACCCTGAAGCTCATGTATGCGCCCACGCCGACCTCGACATTGCCGAAATCTTCCTGATCGCCGACCGCACCCCAGTTGAGCCAGAAGTTGCGGCAAATGTACTGCTCGAATCCAATGCGCAGGAAGTCTCCGACGGGGATTTGCTCGATGAATGACAACCCTCCGCTGAATAGTTGTGTCCATGCGGCTAGGAATGAATCTAGTTCAATAAGGTCGACGTCGTCATCGTCGTCATAATCGTATGAATAGTAGTCTCCACCGTCACCGCCATCGTCTTCGAAGCAAACCCCGGTGGCACAGATAGCCCCGACCGTAATGCCGAGCCAGATGGCAGAAACCCAGCTGCGCCATCCGAAGTACTTGTCGGCGTAACCGAAGGTTACGTAGGGCGAGGGGAGGATGCCCCATCCCGATACATAGCCGCTGCGTGTCGCTGTCGTGGTCTCGAGGGCAATGGGAATGTTCCACTCGTCACCGGAGAGACTGAAGTTGATTTTCTCGGCACGGGCGGTAAGCACGCGTACCTTCTCGTCGTTGTTCCCCTGTTCGCCCGCTTCCATGAAACCAGACGCTGAAGGCGGGTGCATGGTGCATCCGCTGAGCGCGATAAGGAACGCGAGGATTGTCAGGTAGAAGAATCGCATACCCCTAATATACCGCAAAAAATAGAAAAAGGAATCATGCTCGTACACATTTTGACGAAAGTGTGCAGAATGGAGATGAAATGCATTTGTTTGTAAGGCCAAAAACAAAAACGCGGTATTCCAAGAAGGAATACTCGCGTTTAAAATAAGGGGATGAGGGCGAGCGGTCTCTTAATGCACTCCATTTCCATCTTGGACATCGCAGGTCACGGCCTTGCCGTTCACTTCGAGCGCAAGTGCGTCGCAGAACACGGCGCCACCCTTCACGGAGAGCGCAATCTTCTCGAAGTCCTTCACCTTGAGTTCACGCGGTTCGCTCGGAGCAACTCCCTTGAAGAGGGCGCGGTCACCGGGCTTCGCGTCTTCGGGTACGGAGACGAGGCGGCAAGTGTGTGCTTCGTTGTCGAGGTCGCCCGCAAAGAGCATACCCTGGCTCATGATGCCACGCAGTGCGCTCGGCTTGAGGTTTGCGAACAGCAAAATCTTGCGGTCCTGGAGTTCTTCGGCCTTGTAGCTGTTCTTGAGGCCGCTGCAGATGGTGCGGAGTTCGCCTTCGCCGGCATCGACCTTGAGCACGTAGAGGCTTGTGGCATCCGGATGGTCGGCCACTTCCTTGATCTGGGCCACGCGCATGTCCATGGCGGCCGGCACGTCGGCGGCCATCAGGGGCTTGTTCTGCTTGGGCTTCGGCTGGGCTTCCTGCTTCTTGACTTCTTCTTCAATGCGCGGGAAG
>JAGAAW010000122.1 GCA_017615055.1 Fibrobacter sp. | reverse complement strand
GGTAGTCGGCGTGCTTCTTGAGCACTTCGGGGTATTCTTCCACGTTGGCGGTGATGAGGTGGTTCTTCATGCCGAGGTGCTTGAACCAGAACAGCGAAAGCTGGTTGAGGATTTTGCCCTTACCAGGGATCGGGGTGGGGAGCACCACGTCAAAAGCGGAAAGACGGTCGCTGGCGACCATCAGGAAGCTGTCGCCCAGGTCGTACATGTCGCGTACTTTACCCTGGTGGAACAGCGGAACTTCGGTAATGGGGGTATCAAATTTAAGACTCATAGTGGCCTAAAATTTAGCAAAAGACGGGTGAAATGGCATTTTTTACTTGCGTTTGGGCTTGAAAAGTATATCTTTGGAATAGGAGTACTGGGATGATGAAAAGTCTCGTTACATTTTTTGTCTTGTTTTCGGTTCTGCTCATGGCGGGTGGGGCTATCGCAGCGCCGTTTAACCCGGCTCCGCGGAAAATCGACAACGGGGGAGATTCGCTTACGGTTATTTTCGTGGGCGACGAGCGATTCTTTTATGTGACTACGGAATCGGGTGACCTGCTTGTGCAGGGCGATGGCAATATATACTACTATGCTGACCAGGATGGCCTCCCGACGAAGGTAAAGGCCCGCGATGCTGTTCCCGGTAGTAGGGCGAAGGCGAAGCAGTTCCGTCCAAGCGTGGACAGGTCCCGCCAGATGGAGGCCTACCGCAAGTTGCACCCGGCATGGGTAATGCCCGAAGATACCGTAAAGGCGGAACGCGCCCCGTGGGTGCCGACCCGGGCGAAGCGTACTCCGGAATCGGGCTCGCGTGCCATGCTCAAGATGGGCCCCCCTAACGGGCACGAGAAGGGCAAGAACCGTTTTCCCGTTTTTCTCGTGGAGTTTGGCAACAAGACGAACCGCGATTCGCTTTCGGTCTATAGCCTGTTGAATGCGGAGAACTACACGGCGGCGGGGAGCCTCGGTTCGGTGCGGGACTACTTCCGCGCACAGTCGCTTGACGTGTTCGAACCGAGCTTTGACCTCTACCTTGTGAAGGCCAATGTAAACCTTGCCGACTATATGAATAAGGAGTCCGAGTTTATCAAGGTGGCGATAGATGCGGTGCGGCAGAAATATACGGATTTTGATGGGCGCCGCTACGGCTCGAACAATGACGGCTATGTGGACATGCTTTGCGTGCTGCATGCAGGTGGAGATTTTACGTACAACAACAACTCGTTCGGAGGGTTCCATTACCAGCTGCGGTATAAGAGCAGAGGGAATGTCGGTGTGCAGGATGCCGGTAACAACAAGAAGTTTGACCGTTACCTAATCCTTAGCCAGGAAGATTACCTGTTCGCCGCGTTCCTGCACGAGTTCAGCCACGGCATGGGGCTCAAGGACCACTACTGCGTGCATTCCTGCAATAACAGTAGCGACTTTACCGATTCTCCGTACCAGGCACCGGGCGTGCATTACTGGGACGTGATGGCGACGGGAATGTATGCGGACAACAATAGCGGAAAGAACCCGCCCGGCTACAGCGCCTTCGAGCGGAACTTTATGGGCTGGCTGGACTACATTGAACTGGAAGAGTCTAGCGACATTACCGCGATCCCGCCGCTGAATACGGAAAACGTTGCATACAAGGTTCGGGTCCCTTCGACCGAGAACGAGTGGTTCGTGCTGGAGAACCGCCAGCTGACCGGCTGGGATGCGAAACTCCCGAACCACGGCCTGCTCGTATGGCATATCGACCACGATGAGGATGCCTGGTTCAACAATACGATGAATGATGACCCTGCGCACCAGCGTGTTGACGTGGTTGAGGCGGGCACGGTCAAGGTTCCAAACTACAGCGGCGGGTTCAAGACCAAGTATTTCACGGATGACCCGTTCCCGGGATCGAGCAACGTGACCGAACTTTCCAAGTTACCGACATGGGTATCTTCGGTGCCGTTCGGCCTGTATTCCATTACCGAGAAGGACGGCATAGTCTGCCTTGCGACGCAGAAGGGCGTAAAAGTAGATAACTGCGTGTATAGTAATGAGCCGAGCAGCAGTTCGGAGGCGCGTTCGAGTAGTTCCGCTGTGAGGTCGAGTAGCAGTGCTCGCGCAAGATCAAGCAGCAGCGCTCATGCTCGTTCTAGTAGCAGTTCTCGCGGCTTGTCTAGCAGCTCGGGCGCTGTCGAAATATCCAGCAGTTCCGGGACGACGGTTGCATCGCCTGTGCCCGGTGCGGGAATGTTCCGCCTGTGGGTAGCGGGCTCGCGCCTGCATGTCGAGGCTTTGACGGCGGGCGAGAAGGTACTCCAGGTGTTCGACCTGCAGGGGAACCTGCTTGTTCGCGAGCACTTTGCGGACGAATCGGCGGTACTTGACCTGGCTCGCTTCGGGCGAGGCGCACGAATTGTGCGCGTGTCGGGTGCGGGCGTGTCGGCTGTCCGAGCAATCCACTTGAAATAAACGGTATTTATAAAGGCGGAGGGAGGTGCCTGACTTGCTCAGGCATGGCAAACTGTTTTTCGTATATAGAACAATGTGTTGCATATAGATAAATTTTATGATAAAAATTACAAAAACTGCTAAAAACCTTTAAAAAAATTAAATTTTGTTGCATAAAACTATTGACTTGGGAAAAATTTAGATTTATATTTAGGAGCGTAAGGCAAAATTTTAAAAGGAGAATTTTATGAAAAAGATGCTTCTCTGTGGTGCGGCCCTCTCGCTCATGCTGATGGCCTGCGATGATGATTCGTCGTCTACGGCTCCCGTTACTGGCGGGGACGAAAGCTCCTCCGCGACGGAGATTTCTTCGGGTGCCGAAGACCCGACATCGAGTGCGGGCGCAGAATCTTCCGGCTCGCAGCCGGCTTCCTCGGGTTCGCAGGTTTCGTCCTCGGGCTCCGAGAATCCCGGCTCCTCTGCGGACGTGGGTTCCTCTTCTTCCGTTACGGGTAACCCTGTGCAGAAGGTGAAGGTCAGTGGCAAGTGCATGGAATCCAAGGGAAATTCCAATGTTCCGGGTGGTGATGGCATGGCTTTGCCGCCGCATGCCCTTATGGGGCAGGAAAATGGTTCCGATATTGCGGTTGTCGTCGTGGACCATGTGTTGATGCCTGACTACCAGATTGGCGGGTTTGCCGGGATGGTCATTAATCCGGCGCTTCTCGACAGCATCGAGGTCACTGCGGTGGGCGATACACTCTATGTGAAGCAGATTGTGGACGATGCCAAGGCGGCGGATGGCTCCAAGTGCGTGACGGAATTCCACTTCACGCTCAAGGCCGACCCAGCCTTTACGAATACCTCCATTATCGTTGTGGACGGTTATATGCGCTCGACCATCGAGAAGCAGAATTACCTGCCGTCTTCGTCTTCTACGGCTCCGAGTTCCTCATCTGTTTTTAGCGGGAGTGTCGCGGTTCCGGTGCACAATATCTCGCTTGAATGCTTGCCGAACCATGATTTTGACGGGAACTCGGCCCAGTGCGAGGCGGAACCTTACCCCTACATGAGTTCCATCGCTAGGCTTGACGGGCTCGCGAAACTCACCATCATCAATGCGAACCTGAACCTGCCTTGTGGTCTAAATGAGGACTCTGTGGATTCTGTGATAACGGAAGTCAAGAAGGCTATGGCTCGTACCGGAGCAAACCTTATCAACGATACGCTCTTCGTGAATATCGACCGCACTAAGGGCGTGGAATATACGTGTGGCTGCAATGCACGAGTGGAGTTCCTGTTCGACAGGCAATATGAAGGTTTCGGCTATACCGCCTTTGACAACAACGGTCCGACGGAAGTTATCGATGCTGCAAAGGATCGCCCGCGCCAGATTGTCGAGGAGGCTACGGCCCAGTGCCTCAACTCGAACAACGGGGACGACCCGATGGTGGATGGCGGTTCAGATTACGGCCCGCGTGCGGGTGACGGCGCGCTTCCTCCGGTGGCCTACATGTACAACCTGGGAAATAAGGCGGAGATTGTCATTGAGACGGTCCAGATGAATTGTGCCGTGCAAATTGAAAACATCGATGTTTCCGTGGGGGGCGATACCCTCTATGTGAAGCCGGTTATTGACGAGTCTGCCCCGCAAGCCAATTGTATCTGCTCGACAGCGCTCGACTTCTATATCAACGCAGATGAGGCCTTTATGAATGCGACTCTCCTTGTGCTTGATTACGGATGGGGAAGTAATCCGAGCAACAAGATGCCCATCATAAAGCAAACGAACGTCACGCCGGCGAACTAGCCCGAAAGAATCTCCTTGGAATGACATAAAAAGAGGTGCCCCGCAGTGCGTGGGGTACCTTTTTGGGTTTTTAAGGAAAAAAATTATTTTCGCTTGTAACATTTAAGCGATTTTTGTTTATTTTTATTAACATAATGCGATTAGAGTATTATGTGAATGAAACAACCATCAAAAGGAGATTCTAAAATGCAAATGAATCGTTTTTTTGTTACAATAATGCTTGTTTTTGTTGCTATGGCGACAAGTGTGTTTGCTGGTGATGACATTACGATTAAGGTTGGTCAGGGTGGTCAATATCAGGGAGGGGCGTACAATAAGCCTTTGCACACATTGTTTATTCCCTCCGGAAAAAAAATCAACTTAAAGTACGATTTTTCTATTGATGCAAAAGATGATGAACAATCCGCCATTGATTGTATTATGAAATTTCCTAAAGACTTGAATGTTGAATTTATGTCAAGTCAGGGAATACAAGCGCTCAAGATGGACGATGATGGTACCGTTCCCGCATTGACGATATATACCGAAAAAGATGGGACCAAAACATGTGAATTTTTAATGCCGCAAAAAAAGGATGGAACTGCGTTTGTTGAGTTCCAGATAAATATTCTTGCTGTTGATTCCTAGCATTTTTTTCCTTGTTAGCATAACAATGGTTGGAATCAAGGTTGATTGTAAAAATCCCAAAATCCATTGGACGAATCCTCAAGAAGCTTTTCGAATGAATTTTGCTTTTTTATGTGGTTCGTTGTTCCTGGGGGTGCTGACTGAATTTGCGACATTTGCACTTGGCATTTGGGGAATGTTTGCTGCCATTGTGATTAATGTTTTTATATTTGGGTTTGTCTCTAAAATGGTATATTTTATTTCGCGGAGTATTTAAATGCAATACGTTATATCTACAATATGGTTTATTTTATCAAGTCTCCTAATTTATAATGTGTTTTTTTATAGCGACATAGGAACCTTTCCCTATATAGTTTTGTGTCTGCTTTCATCGTCACCTCTTGCGGGGTGTATAATATTTTCCACATTTGTAAAGAATAATCCAGATGCCCAGGAAACGAGTGGAAAAATATTTGGAATTGGTGGGGTGGGTTTGGTTATTGGTGTGGTAGTATCTGTTGTTGATTACTTTTTCATTTCAAAAGGCTTTTTCGATTTCTTATGTGATCTTCTTGAAATAGGTTTTGGTTATTTTGCAGTGCTTTCGTATTATTTAGGATTGCTTTGGAATCGTCTTTTCCGGTTGGATGAGGCAAGTTTGAAACAAAGGGATGAAGAACGTCAACAAAGAAATGAGAGGCTACAAAGTGAAATTGCTTCTAGGGTTCTTAAACATGGAACAAGCTGTTTAACAACACCAGATGAGTGGAAATTGTACTATGAGTATGTTAAGAAAAATGGCGATCCCAGAAAGCAAAAAGAACTTGAGAAACAAAGGGAAATAGAAGCACAAAAGGCGTATGAATTCGCCAAAAAGGTAGATTTTGAAGAAAGAATGATGATTGATGCAATAAATCAGTCTCTTAAAAAAATCATTGATGAGGGCCTACAGCATAAAGAATATACTATTTATGGAGGCGAGGGGTTTGAGGAAACGTATTTTCCTTTTGAATATCCGATAAGTTGTCTGAAAACCAACAATCATCTGTACGCGAGAAAAGTGGCGAGGATGACAGAACAAGAAATTGATAGTGAAATCATAAATCTTGAAATTGCCAAATCCAAGAAAAGGTGACTTTGGAAAATATTTTTATGGCAAACGACTGCTAGGTGAATTGTGAATGACAAAAAGGGCGCTCCGTATGGAGCGCCTCTTTTAAGTTTTATGGGGTGTTGTACTAGTACAACAGGGCGAACACCATGCCAGGGCGGAAGTACTTGCCGGCGGTGTACTTCAGAGCCGTGCTGTGGAGCAGCATGAACAGCGCACTTGCTTCAACCTTATTGGCCTTCGCGATGCTGCCGAATGCCTTCACAAAGGCGGGCAGGTTGCGCGGGAGCTTCGGGCTGATGCGGCTGTCGGCAAGCAAGGCGCCCTTCTTCAGGAGTTCCTTATGCATCTTGTCGGCGGCGGTAGCGCTCAGGCCGAATGCCTTCACGAGTGCTTCCGGGTGCAGGCGGCAGGAACCGTTGAATCCTTCCGGTGCGGCGAACGGGATTCGGGCTTCTTCGTAGAGGTTGCGGATCATGGAATCGCCCATGTCGGCAGCCTGCTTTTCGAGGCCGTGGTGCATCATGGCGCACATGATGCTGTATTGGATGCCGATCCACACGTCGTGAGCCTGGAAGTTGAATTCGTCGAGCGGAGAGCCGTCCTTACGCACGAGGTTTGCGGCACCGATGAGCGGGCTGTTGGCCTTGTAGTTCGTGTTGAAAACGCGGAGCAGGTTGGCCTTGGCCTTCTTCTCGTCGCTGATGGGTTTGAGACCGAGCAGGCGGAGGTAAGTGTCGGCGAGCATCGTGTCGGCGAAGACATCGTCGCAGTCGTTGGCAATCTTTGCGTTCCAGCTGGCGGTAAAGGCTTCCTTGCACTGGGCGGTGAGCCATGCCTTCTTGAGGCCGCGGAGTTCGTTCTTGGAAAGTTCCACGTCGCTCGGAATCTTGCCGGAGTTCAGCCATTCGTTGATGGTCTTGAGGGCTGCCTTCACGTTCTTGCCGTCGATGGCGAGCGTATCCTTGATGGCGTCGGCGAGTTGCGGAAGCTTGTCGGCTACAACGTCCTTCGCTTCCATCGGGGTCACGAAGAAGTGGTAGTAGCCTTCGGCTTCGTCCCACAGGGCTTCGTCGAATTCCTTGTTGGCTGCGTCGGCCTTGGCGTTCCAAGTGTCGGCCTGAACCTTATCGCCAAGGAT
>JAGAAW010000011.1 GCA_017615055.1 Fibrobacter sp. | reverse complement strand
TCCGAGAAGGCTCCGACCATGATCAAGATGCGCATCCCGACCAACAAGATCCGCGACGTCATCGGTTCCGGTGGCTCCGTGATCAAGGGCATGCAGTCTCAGACGGGTTGCACCATCAACATCGACGACGATGGCAACATCGATATCGCTGCTCCGACCGGCAAGGCCGCTGCAGTTTGCCGCCGCATGATCGAAGAACTCACTGCCGAACCCGAACCGGGCCGCAAGTACAAGGGCAAGGTCAAGACGATTCAGCCGTTTGGCGCATTCGTCGAGATTCTCCCGGGTCGCGACGGTCTCGTGCACATCTCCGAACTTGCCGACCACCGCGTCGAGAAGGTCGAAGACGTTGTTCACGTCGGTGACGAAGTTGAAGTGCTCTGCCTCGGTGTTGACCCGAAGGGCAAGGTGAAGCTTTCCATGAAGGCTCTGCTCCCTCCGAAGGCTGCCCCGGCTGCTGAAGCACCGGCCGCCGATGCTTCGACAGGCTCAGCAACCGCCGCTCCTGAAGCACCCGCTGCTCCGGATGCTTCGACAAGCTCAGCAACCTAATCGGCTGAAGCATAATTCGTTTATACGAAATTGAAGACGCCCGGCCTAACCGCCGGGCGTTTTCGTATATAAAGAAAGATCCCCGCCTACGCGGGGATGACAATGGTGGTTGGAGGGCGGAGCCCCTAGTCACTACTTAGAAAATAAATGCTTGAACGCTGCCCCGATTCCTTGGGCCTTCATGTCGGACCAGAACGTGGTCGGGACGGCGAGCAGTTCTGCGATGGGGCGCGGGAACTTCTTGAAGATGTATTGCCTGCGCTTCATGCCGATACGGATGTTCTCGGGGCGCCAGTTGCTACCGAAGTGGTGAATGCTAACCGTCTCGTCGGCGGTATTGATTGCGCCATCCAGGAAACGCTTGGGCGAGAAGTACCATTCGGGCAGGATATCCAGCCCGCTGAACTTGTCGCAGGCATTCGCGAGGATCTGCGGGAGCACCAACTGTTCCACCTTCTCCTCGCTGTACTCGTAATGCCTTTCGGTATAGTACTTGAGCGCCTCGCCGATGATGGGCGAGTTCTTCTCGGCACCCAGGAAAGAGGGCTCGATTCGCTTGGAACCGTTCTCGTACCCGAGAATGTACTTGCGGTCGAGCAGGTGGTTCGGCGACATCAAAAGTTGCACGTCGGAATCCAGGTAGATTCCGCCTTCGGTGTAGAGTGCGTACAGGCGGACTGCATCGGCGGCAAAGGCCCAGTTCCCCTGCTCCATGGCTTCAAGAATCCAGGGGATGCCCGTCGCCTTGGCCTTCTGGTAGTCCCAGAAGATGCAGTTGTAGTCGCCTAAAAACTTTTCCCAAGATTCCATACACCTCTGAACCTTTTCAGGAAAAGGTTCATTGGACAGCCAACAATAATGAAATATCTTCGGGATCATAGTACGCTCCGTCTTATACCCTTATTTTAACTTTTTTTTCGACCAAGTGGAAGACCTTTTTTGCGTTTTTATGTGAAAAAATGCACGCAAAAGTGAAAAAACATTCTTTTTTGTTATATTTTGATAACAAGGAATGTAATGGGACAGGCTTTATTGACATTGGCGTTTACTCTCTCGATAGTGAACTTCGCTGTCTTTTTGGTCCTATTCCGTAAACAGAAGAACAACTACATGTTCTTCACGTTCGTCGCCATCGTGGTGAGCTGCTTCGGGCACTGGCTCCTGGGGTTCTCGCAGTCGGTCGACGGGGCCATCCTTTCGAACAAGATAAACTACCTCGGGTCGGCGTTCCTGCCGATGCTCATGTTCTTTACCCTCGCGGAAGTCTGCCGCCTGCGGATTCACCCAGTGCTGCGCGCCCTCCTGATTACGTTCAGCTGCTTTGTTCTGTTCCTCTCGTTTACGGTGGGTTATAGCGACATCTACTACAAGACGGTCGAGTTTGTTGTCCAGAGTGGGGCGGGCAACTACGTGGCGACCTACGGCTGGGGTCATGACGTGTTCAACGTGATGATTATCCTGTACGCCGTGCTCGATATCGGGGTCATTGCCTACGCCTGCCACATGCGCCGGTTCGTGTCGCTCAAGAACATCCTCGTGATGTTCCTGCTGGAACTCGTTTCCGTATCCTCGTTCTTTATATCGCGGCAGATGGAAAACGACATGCTCTGCATGCCCTTTGTGTACCTCGCGGACCAGGTATTCTTGCTCTACATTAGCCTGAACGTGAAGTGGTACGATATTGCGCGTAGTGTGATGCAGTCGCTCGAGAAGGATAACGGCAACGCGTTTGTCTCGTTCACGCCTGCGGGCGAGTACCTGGGCTGCAACAAGATTGCCCTCAAGTTCTTCCCGAAACTTGCCCAGTGCCGCGTGGACATGGCTATCCCGGATTCGCACGAGATGGGCCAAGTGTTCAATCCGCTCGTGAAGCAGGCCGAGGGCATGAAGTCGCATGGTGTCCTCAAGTTCTGGTACGGGAACAACCATTTCAGGTGTTCCGCCCGCATGATCCCCCTCTGGAACGTGACGAAGATATGCCTGTTCCGCATTGAGGACGACACGAAGGTGCAGATGTACATCGATATGCTGGGCAAGGACCACAACCAGCTGGTGAAGGTCGTGGAGCAGAACGCCCAGGCGGTGAGCGCTATCCAGGAACAGATGATCGTGGGCATGGCGAACATGGTCGAGAGCCGTGACGGCAATACGGGTGGCCATATCAAGCGCACGAGTCAGGTTATCCGCATTCTTGCAGAAGAGATGCGCAAGGACATGGCCTATTCGCAGACGGATTCCTTCTATGACGCGCTTATTTCGGCGGCGCCTATGCACGACCTCGGGAAGATTGCCATTGATGACGAAATCCTCCGCAAGCCCGGGCGCTTTACCGATGACGAGTTTGCGCAGATGAAGACGCATGCCGAGAAGGGCGCCGTGATTGTCGAGAACCTGCTTTCCGGTATCGAGGACCCGTACTTTGTGCGGCTCTCGAAGAACGTGGCGAATTTCCACCACGAGCGCTTTGACGGTACGGGCTACCCGCAGGGTCTCAAGGGCGAGGAAATCCCGGTGGAGGCCCGAATCATGGCGGTCGCTGACGTGTACGACGCGCTGGTGAGTAGCCGCTGCTACAAGGACAGCATGTCGTACGACCGTGCGGGGGAGATTATCCTTTCGGGCATGGGCAAGCAGTTTGACCCGGTTCTCGAGAAGTACTTTATCGATTGCGAACCGAAACTTCGCGAGTATTACAGGACGGTGGAGCATTAGCGTATGGAAAGCTTGGTGATATCGTTCCTGGTGCTGATGTGCGTGGTTTCGTTCCTGAACCTGTTTGCGCTGGTACTCCTGTACCGCAAGCAGTTGAACTTCTACTTCGCATCCGTATTTGCGTCCGTGCTCGTGGCGAACGTCGGCTACCTTGCCGGTGCGCTTGCCGAATCGGCGGAGACGGTGATTATCGCGACGAAGGCGTGCTACCTGGGCTCGGTGTTCCTGCCGATGTTCGAGTTCTTTATCATTGTCCGCATCTGTCGTTTCAGGTTCCCGGACTGGGCCAAGTTGCTGCTCGGGCTACTTTCGACTTCGGTGCTGCTGCTTTCTTGCACCATCGGGCATAGCGACATCTACTACAAGTCCGTAACCTACATGCACATGTACGGGGTGGGCTACTGCGCCTGCGAATACGGCCCGTGGCACTTCATGTGGAACCTTGTGCTGGTGGGCTACACGCTTGCAAACATCGTGGTTATCGCGTATGCGGCGCGCACGCGTATAAACGTGAGTTACAAGAACCTGATTGCGGTTGCGCTCATGACGCTCATTTCCATTATCTCGTTCCTCATTTCCAGGGAGGTCGGGAGCGATACGATGGTGGTGCCTGTCGTGTATGTGATAGACGAGTTTATCCTCTTCTTCGTGTGCCTGCGCGTGAGAATGAACGATATCTCGGATTCCCTGCTGGAGTCGCTGGAAGAAGAAAACCGCAATGCCTACGTGGCTTTCTCGGATAAGGGAATTTACCTGGGCTGCAACGATATTGCCTACAAGTTCTTCCCGGAACTGAAGGAGTTCCGTGTGGACAGGGCGATGCCTGAGGACCTCGAGATTTCGAAGCATTTCAAGTCCCTGATGGATTCGTTCGTGAGGAAGGATAGCCCGAGCGACAGTTACTTTGCCTACGGGCGGCGTAATTACCGGGTATGCGTCCGCAAGGTGCCCCGCAACAAGATTTCGCACATCGTGCTGTTCCGCATTGAGGACGAGACGACACTCCAGCGCTATATCAAGAAACTCGATACGCACAATACGAAACTCAAGGACGTTATCAAGGATAACGACAGGCATATCCACGCCATCCAGGAGCAGATGATTGTGGGCATGGCGAAGATGGTAGAAAGCCGTGACAGCAATACGGGCGGCCATATCATGCGCACGAGCGGGATTGTCGCGATTTTTGCCGAGGAACTCCAGAAGGACAAGGGCTTCGGGCGTACCCGCGAATATTATGACGCCCTGATTGCGGCGGCGCCTATGCACGACCTCGGTAAGATTGCGATTGATGACAAGATATTGCGCAAGCCCGGCAGCTTTACGCCCGAGGAGTTCGAGGTGATGAAGACGCATGCAGAAAAGGGCGCTGCCATCGTGGAGAACCTGCTTTCCGAAATCGAGTCGCCCTTCTTTGTGGAAATCGCGAAGAACGTCGCGTGCTTCCATCACGAGCGTTTTGACGGGAGCGGCTACCCGTACGGGCTCTTTGGGGCGAATATCCCGTTCGAGGCCCGCGTGATGGCGGTGGCGGATGTCTATGACGCCCTGGTGAGCAAGCGTTGCTACAAGGAGCAGATGTCGTTCGAGGAAGCGTACAACCTGATCATGAATTCCATGGGGACGCATTTTGACCCGAGGCTTAAGCCCTGCTTTGTCGCCTGCCGCGAGAAACTTGAACATTATTACCTGACAAGCCCCGGCTGGGAGTCCATCGAGAAGGACAAAAATTGCTAAATTTGGGGCATGACCAAGTTTAGCGAATTCCCGTATATTGCCGACCGCTTTAACGCCGTCCGCAGGGAAACTGTACAAGTCCGCGTTGGCGAGGCTTTGATAGGGGGCAACGCCCCCATTTTAGTTCAGTCTATGACCACCACCAAGCCTAAGGACGTCGAGAAGACGGTGGCTGAGACATTGGCGCTGGCCAAGGTGGGTTGTGGATTGGTTCGCATTACCGCTCCCACATTTGCTGACGCCCAGGGTCTCGAGGAAGTCATGAAGCGGGTCCGCGCCGCTGGTTGCACCGTTCCGGTGTCCGCTGACATCCACTTCCAGCCCAAGGCCGCTTTCGAAGCCCTCAAGTGGGTCGAGAAGGTCCGCATCAATCCGGGTAACTTCGTGGACACGGGCATTTTGACGCTTGACCAGCAGACGGACAAGACTTTTGAAGAGGGCAAGGAGAAGGTGGCAGAGGCCTTTACGCCTTTCGTGCAAGAGGCCAAACGCCTGGGCCGAGCCATCCGCATCGGTGTGAACCACGGTTCACTTGCCGCCCGCATGATTTACCGCTACGGCGATACCGTCGAAGGCATGGTGGAAAGCGCCATGGAATACCTGGCCGTGTGTGAGGCCGAGCATTTTGACCAAGTCGTTTTAAGTTTGAAGAGCAGCAACCCCCGTGTGGCCATTGCTGCCTACCGCATGCTCGCCGCCCGCATCAAGCAGGAAGGTTTCAAGCCGTACCCGTTCCACGTGGGCGTCACGGAAGCGGGCGCGG